>JALRGX010000026.1 GCA_023259635.1 Methylotenera sp.
ATTTGCCTGATCAGCGGCTTTACAAACGGATAATGGGTGCACCCCAACACAATGGTATCGGCCCCTTCATCCAGCAGCGGCTGACAGTACCGTTCCAGTAACTCCAGCGTGTTATCTGTCCGCAGTTCACCGCGTTCAATACATTCAACCAACCCAATGCACCCCTGCGTAACCACTTTGACGTTACGCCCATAGCTTTCGAGCAAACCGGCGAATTGTGCACTTTTCAAAGTACCAACCGTTGCCAGCACACCGATCACCCCATTTTTAGAGGCCTCAGCTGCAGGCTTTACTGCCGGCTCCATCCCGAAAATTGGCAGGCTGTATTTTGCACGCATCAAATCTATTGCCGCCGCGGTAGCAGTATTGCAGGCTACCACAATAGCCTTAACACCTTTCGCGATTAAAAAATCTGCTATTTCAAAGCATCGTAATTGAATTTCTTCAGGGGTTTTATTGCCATATGGAGCATACTTGCTATCGGCAACATACAGCAGCTGTTCGTGTGGCAACAAAGCATGAATATGCTGCAATACTGAAATACCACCAACGCCGGAATCAAAGACACCGATTGGGGCATCCGCTGGCACTGCCGGCATAATCGGTATATTTTTTATTTCCAGCATCAGGTTTTGATCGGTCATTGCAAAATCATCATCAGTTACAATGACTCAATTATAAAGGATTTAAATATGGGCAACAGGTTAAGTAAAATTTATACCCGCACCGGCGATGACGGCACTACTGGCTTGGGTGATGGCAGCCGTATCAATAAAGACAGCCTGCGCGTCAATACAATGGGCGACGTAGATGAATTGAACTCGGTGATTGGGCTCATTCTTACCGAAGATATACCAGGCATCATCAGAAAATCCCTGACACAAATCCAGCATGACTTATTCAATATCGGCGGCGAACTATCCATCCCCGGCTATGTGCTTCTGAAGCAGGCACGAATTGATGATCTGGAAATGACCATTGACGCACTAAATACCGAATTATCACCGCTTAAAGAGTTTATTCTGCCCGGAGGCACCAAAGGCGCTGCTTACTGCCATCTGGCACGCACAGTCTGCCGTCGTGCAGAACGTGAACTCATGCAACTGCACCATGCTGAAATTACATCCGAGATTTCAAGAAAATACCTGAATCGTCTATCCGACCTTTTGTTTGTCATGTGCCGCATTATTAATAAAGAAGCCGGTGTAAGCGATGTGCTGTGGGATCACTCGGCAAAATAGCAAAGCAATTGATGTTTTGTTGAAACTGGAACTTAAGTGCATGATTAAATTTAAGCTATAATTTCGCATGATCAAAAAACTGCTAGATAAAATTTTCAAGCCCAGAAAAAAGAAAACTGAGCACGAAAAACCAATACATCATTCATCTGAAGCTTTAAAACAGCAGTCAAAGAAAAAGCGCCCGGTACTAAGTGCTAAAAAAAATACAAAAAAAACGGCAAAAAACGCCGGCAATCAAGACTTGGCGGAAGTCATCCCGTTCAAAAAACACCAGATAAATCGCGACCTGCTAACTAATGCTGCCCTGCGTACAATTGACGGCCTGCAAAAGGCAGGATTTGAAGCCTATATCGTCGGTGGTGCGGTTCGCGACTTGCTGTTGAACCGTAACCCTAAAGATTTTGACGTAGCGACCGATGCTACGCCGGAAGAAGTAAATCGCATTTTCAGGCGTTCACGCATCATAGGCCGTCGTTTCCGTCTGGTACACGTGCTGTTCGGCAATGAAACCATTGAAGTTTCCACCTTCCGCGGCCATCACCAAGCCGAAGGCGATGCACATACCAATGAAAGCGGGCGCATCCTGCGCGATAATGTGTTCGGCAATCTGGAAGAAGACGCAACCAGGCGCGACTTCACTGCCAACGCCTTGTATTACGACCCAACCAGTCAGGAAGTACTAGACTTTCATCACGGGTTTGCCGATATCCAGGCAGGCGTCTTACGCATTATCGGCAATCCGGAAACTCGCTACAAAGAAGACCCGGTGCGCATGTTGCGCGTAGTTCGCTTATCGGCAAAACTAGGCTTGAGCATTGATCCGGCCACCAAAGCACCGATAGCAAAAATGGCAGAGTTATTGAGTGATGTACCAGCCAGCCGCCTATTTGACGAGATGCTGAAGCTATTCCTTTCCGGCCACGCGATTGAAAGCGTCACCGCCCTACGCAAACAGCACCTGCACCACGGCTTGTTGCCCATGCTGGATGTAGTGCTGGAGCAGCCGCTGGGCGAGCGTTTTGTCATGCTGGCACTCAAGAATACAGATGACCGTATCCTTTCCGGAAAATCGGCCAATCCCAGCTTTTTATTTGCAACACTACTGTGGCATGAGGTATTGACTGCCTGGAACAATTACAAAAAAGACAATCCGCCGATTCCTGCGTTGCATATGGCCATGAACGATGTGATCGCCACCCAGGCCGAGAAGCTTGCAATACATAACCGCTACACCGCTGCCATGAAAGAAATCTGGGGCTTGCAGCCTCGATTTGAGCAGCGTGCAGGCAAACGCCCATTCGGCCTGCTTGCCAACCCGCGCTATCGTGCCGGTTATGACTTTTTACTGCTGCGCTGCGAATCCGGCGAGATTCCTGTTGAGTTGGGTGAATGGTGGACCAGGTTTGCAGAAGCCGAAAATGAAGAGCGCACTGCTATGCTGCAACCAGATACCGCACCTAAAAAGCGCAGGAAAAGAAAACCTAAAAAACCCGGCGGAAATACCTCGGCAATATCATGACACATCGGGCCTTCGTAGCGCTGGGAAGCAATTTACAGGATCCTGTTTCCCAGGTTGAAAAAGCGTTTCTGGCGATATCGCAACTGCCAAAAACACAGCTAGTTAAGAAATCCTCTTTATATATCACTGCACCGGTTGACTGCCCGAGCGACGCGGGAAGCACCGTACCGGATTTCATTAACGCAGTTGCTGAAGTGCAAACAGAACTTTCAGCGCAGGAACTACTGCTTGCATTGCATGCCATTGAGAACACAGCCGGCCGCGAACGCCCTTACATCAATGCCCCGCGCATACTGGATTGCGATCTACTGCTATTTGATGACCTGCTCATTCAAAGCGACCGCCTCACATTGCCGCATCCAAGAATGCATACAAGAGGGTTTGTGCTATTGCCTTTATTTGAAATCGAGCCACAATTATCGATGCCTATTCATGGCAAAATAGCGCAATTGATCAACCCGGAATTATCAAAAGATATAAAAAAACTTAAGCAAGCAGAACAGCATGAGCATTTTTAACAGATATCCCTACATTGTTGTGGAAGGCCCGATCGGCAGCGGCAAGACCACACTCGCAAAAATGCTGACAGACCAGTTCCCTGTAGATTATTTATCTGAAAAGGCCGAGGCCAACCCTTTTCTGCCACGTTTTTATCAGGACGTCCGGCGCTATAGCCTGCCAACCCAGCTTTTCTTTTTATTCCAGCGCGCCAACCAGATTAACGACCTTAACCAGCGCGACATGTTTGCAAAACCGATTGTTGCAGACTTCTTTCTGGAAAAAGACCCGATCTTTGCGCGCCTGAATCTGGATGATGAAGAATATGCGCTGTATCACCAGATTTACCAGCATTTACAGATAAAAGCTCCGAAGCCGGACTTGGTAATCTACCTGCAAACACCGACTGACGCACTCATGGAGCGCATCGAGGACCGAAGCATCAGTTATGAGCAAGAAATCTCCCGCGAGTATATTGATCGCCTGGCAAATGCTTATAGCGCATTTTTTCATAGCTATGATGCCTCACCGATACTGATTGTTAATAACGAAAAACTCAATATCCTGAAAAATCAAAGCGCATTTGATCTTCTACTGAGCCGCATTGACCAGATTAAGGGCCAGCGTGAGTTTTTTAATCCTAACTTTGAAGAATAATGCCTAAACAGACACTAGATCAATTAATAGCATCAGGTGAAAAAATCGCCATGCTCACTTGCTACGATGCCACTTTTGCCAAAGTGTGCGCCGAAGCAGGCGTTGATATGCTGCTGGTTGGCGATTCGCTCGGCATGGTGCTGCAAGGTGCGGAAAACACCTTGCAAGTCTCCATGCAGGACATGATCTACCACACCAAATGTGTTGCTGCTGGCGCACCAAATACCTTGATTATTGCCGACATGCCTTATGGCAGCTACGAACATGACATTAAAGATGCTCATTACAATGCCCAATCACTTATCGAGGCCGGAGCAGATATCGTTAAAATTGAGAGCGGGAATGTTGTAGAAGTCACACGCTACCTAGCTGAACATGGCATCGCCGTCTGCGCACACTTGGGCTTTACACCACAGTCAGTACAACAGCTTGGCGGCTACAAGATTCAGGGTAAGACTGATGAAAGTGCAAGAAAAATCATACAGGATGCAATCAACATGAGTGTAGCCGGTGCATGTCTAGTTCTACTTGAAATGGTGCCTGCCCACCTTGCACAGCAAATCACAGAAATTATCAAAACCCCGACCATAGGTATAGGAGCCGGGGTTAATTGCAGCGGTCAGGTATTAGTACTTCAGGACTTATTAGGTATTTACACCGGGGTTGCCAGCAAAAGCCCAAGCGATTATAAAGCACCGCGGTTCGCCAAAAATTTTCTGGCTGGAAACCATAGCATTCAACAGGCTATCACCAACTATGTACAGGCGGTAAAAAATAAAACATTTCCTGCAACAGAGCACAGTTATTAGAACACCGGTTTAAGGACGCTTCTTCAGAAGCCTGCACTCACTATGCAAATCATTCACACCATATCTGAATTAAGAAACATTCTGGAATCACAAACCGGTATTGCACTGGTGCCGACCATGGGCAACCTGCATGCGGGCCATGTCCACCTGGTAGAACTTGCCAGACAACAGGCGCAATGCGTGGTAGTAAGCATTTTTGTGAACCCGCTTCAATTCGGCGCAAATGAGGATCTGGAGAATTACCCACGCACCCTGGATGCAGACTTTGAAAAACTGGAAGCTGCCGGTGCCGATATCGCATTCGCCCCCAACATCAAGGAAATATATCCGAATTTTGATGCCGCGACTAATGACTTAGGGCAAACCATGATCATCAGCGCACCACCAATCTCAAAAGAACTATGCGGTGCTTCAAGACCTGGACATTTTGACGGTGTGGCAACCGTGGTCATGAAATTATTCAACATCGTGATGCCGCAGCTTGCGGTATTTGGCAAAAAAGATTTTCAGCAGTTATTTATCATTCGCGAGCTGGTAAAGCAATTTAACCTGCCTATCAAGATTATTGCCGGTGACACGGTGCGCGAACCCAGCGGCTTGGCAATGAGTTCACGTAATGGTTACCTGACGCCTGAACAGAAAGCTCATGCAACCATGCTACATGCCTGCCTGAAAGAATTTGTCGAAAGTATTCAACAGGGCTGCGGCGACTATACCGCATTAGAACAGGTGACAGCGCAAACCCTGGACAATAGCGGCTGGTTAACTGATTATGTTTCTGTGCGCTCTGCACGTACATTATTACCGGCCTCTAAAGAGGATAAACAATTAGTTGTGCTGGCTGCAGCCAAGATTGGCAACACGCGCCTGATAGACAATATTGAATTTGCAACAAAAGCTAACAATTGATTTTTGCGCTAAGTGATTGAAAAGACTATAATGCAATCCCTTTTCAGAAATGGTTAAGCACATGCAGAGAATCATGCTTAAATCTAAATTGCATCGCGTCCATGTGACGCACTCAGAGCTCCACTATGAAGGCAGCTGTGCAATTGACGAAGAGCTGTTAGAAGCAGCAAACATTTGCGAATACGAGCAAATCAGCATTTACAATGTAACCAATGGTCAACGTTTTACCACGTATGCCATCCGTGCTGAGCGCCATTCAGGCATTATTTCAGTGAACGGTGCAGCCGCGCACAAAGCACACCCGCAAGACATTATCATTATTGCCAGCTTTGCCAACTATGACGAAGCAGAGCTTAAAACATACAGCCCGCAACTGGTGTATGTTGATAGTCACAACCGTATTCAATCACAACGTAACGCAATACCAGCACAGGCAGCATAAATGACACAAGACACACAAAACATAGCCTCAAACAATCATGATCTGGAGGCTATGAAACTCGCAGTCATCGATGCAATTGAAGACATCAAAGGTTTCGACATCAGTGTAATGGATGTGCGCAAGCTCACGAGCATGACCAATTATATGATCGTTGCTTCTGCCAACTCCAGCCGCCAGGCTAAAGCTGTTGCCGATAATGTGCGTGAAAAGCTCAAGGGAAAAGGTTTTGCAATCCGCGGCACTGAGGGTGAAAAAGAAGGTGAATGGGTTCTGGTAGACCTGGACGATATTGTTGTCCACATCATGGTGCCTGCTACGCGCGCCTATTACAACCTGGAACAACTGTGGGGCGAGGCAGAAAGCCGCCGTGGCCACATTAAATCAGAAGAGTAATATCCCATCGTTTTATGACGGATACTGACTGGGTTCGCAACAGCATCCGTCATTCACACGCAATTCTTTCAAATTGAAGTTACGAATCATTAGCGTTGGTCACAAAATGCCGGGCTGGGTCGATACCGCCTGTGCGGATTTCACCAAGCGCATGCCCCGCGAATTATCCATTGAAATCATTGATATCAAGCCCGAGAAACGGGCTGCCGGCAACAGCACGGAAAACATTCAGCTGATTGAGGCAAAAAGAATTCTGGAAGCTGCCGGCCGCGACTACATCATTGCCTGCGATGAGCGCGGCCAGGAAGTCACCACACTGCAACTTGCCGACAAAATGCGGGCCTGGCAAACCTTAGGGCGCGATGTCAGCATTATCATTGGCGGCGCGGATGGCTTGCATGCCAGCCTGAAGCAACAGGCAGACTGGCTATGGGGACTTTCCAAACTAACACTACCCCACGCCTTTGTGCGCGTACTATTATCGGAACAGCTTTATCGTGCGCATTCCGTGATTCAGAATCACCCCTACCATCGCGAATAAATCCAGCACAACTCATCTGGCACAATAAATGCTTTTCTCTAGGTAAATGGCACATTCAGTGCCAGGTAAAGCGATGGTATGCACCATAACTTTACTTACAACAAAAAATTTGCACATTTTTGGCAAACAATTTTTTGCAAACTTAGGGGCTCGTTTCTATGGATAACCAGTGTTTAGTACTTCTATCAAAATTTTCAGTAGCCGCAAGAAAATTCGTCGGCTCCGTCAATTCGGCAAAGATGATTCGCGACAATCATTATGCCAGTGAAATTTTCAAGCAGATTGATGAAGTTGGTGACGAAGAACTGATTTTACTATCTCTAGACCTGCAAATGATGTTGGGCCTGCTCAAACCATCCGAAGTAGAGAAAGAAACATCTTCGGAAAAATATATGTTTGGTGCCAGAGGCTAAAAGCAGATGAACACAAGAGAGAGGCGCAGATAACAGAACTATTACAACAAGCGCTCTAAACTATTTGCTAAACTGCAAGACTAATTCTGCAGAGTATTACAGTTTATGCAACACACTTTACCTAAATATACAAAATCCTTAGTCTGGTTTCGCCGCGACCTGCGTGATTACGATCACGCAGCGCTTTTTTACGCGCTCAAATCTTCGAGTCAGGTGTATTGTGCATTTGTTTTTGATACAGATATACTAGACCAGCTTACTAACAAGCAGGATCGACGTGTAGAATTTATCTGGGAAAGCGTAAAAGAACTCAAGTCCGCACTGCAGGAAAATAACGGTGATCTGATCATTCTGCACGGCGCTGCAAAAGACGAAATTCCTGAGCTTGCCAAGTCACTACAAGTTGAAGCCATCTTTACCAACCATGATTATGAACCGGACGCAGTGCGCCGTGACACACTTGTTGCAAATAAGCTAAAAATTGAAGGCATCAGTTTTCATCACTTCAAAGATCAGGTAATTTTTGAAAAAGATGAAATCCTGAGCATGGCAGGAAAGCCTTATAGTGTATTTACGCCATATAAAAATATGTGGCTAAAAAGCGTTAATGACTTTTACCTGAAAGCCTATCCAGTTGATGCTTATATCCAACATTTAGCCAACGTAACAACCAGTAACAACTTCGGCAAGCTCATGAGCCTTGAATCGCTAGGCTTTGAACGCACCAATCTTTCAGTGATGCGCCTGCCTACCGGCATGAACGGAGGCTCCCAGTTATTCACAGATTTTTCGGATCGCATGCAGCGCTATAAAGAAACCCGCGATTTTCCTGGCATTAAAGGTGTTTCCTATTTATCGGCACACCTGCGCTTCGGCACGGTCTCCATACGCCATCTGGCCAGGACAGCACTGCGAATTGGAGGCGCTGGTGCTGAAACCTGGTTATCGGAACTCATCTGGCGAGATTTCTATTTCCAGATTTTGCACCATCACCCGCAAATTGCTGCTGGCAAAGCATTTAAGCCGGAATTTGAATTCTTGCCATTTCCAAACAATCCCGAACATTTCAAAGCCTGGTGCGCAGGAAAAACTGGCTATCCGCTTGTCGATGCCGCCATGCGTCAACTTAATAATACCGGCTTTATGCACAATCGATTACGTATGATCACTGCCAGTTTTCTGGTTAAAGATCTATTAATAGACTGGCGCTGGGGTGAACGTTATTTTGCAGAAAAGCTGATTGATTTTGATTTTAGTGCCAACAATGGTGGCTGGCAGTGGGCCGCGTCCACAGGCTGTGATGCGCAGCCATGGTTTAGAATTTTCAACCCTGTAACACAAAGCGAACGGTTTGATGCGGATGGCCGATTCATCCGCAAATATATTACCGAGCTTACAAAATGTAATAATAAAGAAATTCATGCCCCTTGGTTAATGGCTGCAGAACGGCAATGCAGCCTGAATATAATAATCGGCCATGATTATCCACTACCAATTGTAGACCATGGCGCACAGCGAGAATTGGCACTGAGCCTGTATAAACGTATATAACAGTAACAGCACTCCTGCCAAATTGTGTGTTAATGGCTTGAATATGGAGATGTAAAATATGTTGCATAAATGCAACATATCGTTTATTTTGCATTAACAGTCAAATTATATTAATGGACAGAAATGTTCGGCTCATGAATAATTGCATCAGACTGGTCTTAGTGTGAATTTGCAGAAAACACACATTTCTAAGATAACCAACAATTATTAATAAGAAACGCAAAATGTATACCAAATTACTTAAATTAATCACAGTCGGGCTTATCGGTTTGTTATTGATAGGTTGCGCATCACAAGCGAACAAAGACCCATTGGAAGGCATTAATCGCGGGATTTATAAATTCAACGACACCGCGGATAAAGCTGTGTTTAAACCTGTAGCTAAAGCTTACAAAGCAGTTGCGCCAACACCTGTGCGTACCGGCATCAATAATTTCTTTAACAATCTGCGCAACCTCACCAGCATTTTTAACAATCTGCTGCAATTCAAGTTTGCCGATGCTTTTAGCGAAACCGGTCGTTTTGTCATTAACACGACTTTTGGTATTGGGGGCTTCATTGACTGGGCTGGCATGGATAACGTTCCGGTGAATAAAGAAGATTTTGGCCAGACATTGGGATATTGGGGTGTTGGCAATGGCGCTTACGTCGTACTGCCTTTCCTGGGCCCATCTACTGTACGCGACACCACTGGTTTGGTTTTTGATACCGTAACCACAGACCCTATTACCTATACACATAATATTGGCCAGGTACGCCTGCATAACCAATTACGTGCAGCTCAATTTATTGATAAACGTACTGAACTGCTTGATGCAACTGACCTGGTAGATGAAGCTGCGCTAGACCCATACGCGTTCATGCGCGATGCCTACCTGCAACATCGGGCCAACGCTGTTGAAGATGGCCTGAATTCAGAAAACCATGCCGATGACAACTTTGAAGAAATCGACCAGGAAATTAACTCTGAAACCAAAAAGTAACATTCAGCTACGATAAATAAAAAGGCCCCGAAATTCGGGGCCTTTTTATTGCAATGCACTTACTGCATTAACCAAACCAGCTGCATTAACCAAACTAGTCTGACGCTACTGTCATACGCTCAATCAGAATAGAGCCGACCTGTTTTGAACCCTGCACCAATACATCATTACCGATACCAATAATCATTTTCAACATATCCGCCATGTTGCCTGCAATCGTAATTTCTTCCACAGGATGAACAATAACGCCATTCTCAACCCAGAAACCGGCCGCACCTCTAGAATAATCACCGGTTACCATATTCATGCCGTGACCTAATAATTCCGTCACCACTAATCCAGTGCCCATTTGCTTTATTAGTCCAGCAAAGTCATGCTCACCTGGCTTTATAATCAGATTATGATTCCCTCCCGCATTACCGGTAGTTTTCATGCCGAGCTTACGTGCAGAGTAACTGGAAAGGACATATCCTTGCAGCACGCCGTCTTCTACTAACTGGCGCGCCTTGGTAGCAACACCTTCATTATCAAATGGACTGCTTGCCAACCCCTTTTTAATAGATGGGTCTTCATATATATTTAATAATGGCGAAGCAATTTGTTTACCCAAACTATCCAGCAGAAAAGATGATTTACGATATAAATTACCACCCGATATGGCGCTGATCAATGTTGAGATCAACCCGCTGGCAAGCGGCGCTTCAAACAACACCGGCACCTGGCAGGTTTTTATCTTTTTCACATCCAGCCTGCGCACCGTGCGTTCACCGGCGATTCTTCCAATATCAGCAGCTGATTGCAGGTCCGTAGCAGTTCGTGCGGTGCTATACCAGTAGTCCCGTTGCATATTGCTGTCGGACTCGGCAATCACAGAGCAGCTAATACCATGGCGTGAACTCGGATAACCTCCGGTAAAGCCATGACTGTTGCTGTAAGAGAAGAAACCTGTACCGGTTGAAACGCTGGCTC
Organism: Methylotenera sp.; assembly: GCA_023259635.1. Lineage (GTDB taxonomy): Bacteria > Pseudomonadota > Gammaproteobacteria > Burkholderiales > Methylophilaceae > Methylotenera. The sequence goes on from JALRGX010000026.1 coordinate 10,926, forward strand.
CTTCGGAATTTGTGATACGCGAGTCCACCTGCAAAGCTGCGGTTTCGCAGGTTTTTGCAATTTCAATGGCCTCCTCTACAGAAATATCCCAGGGGTGATTGAGGTCCAGGTCCGGAATATCTGTTGCCATCAGCGCTGCATCAGCCAACCCGCAAAGCTCATCTTTTGCTGTATATTTGGCGATATTGCAGGCTGCAGCCACCGTATCAGCCAAGGCCTGCGAACTAAGATCGGAAGTACTGGCATGACCTTTCTGTTTATCAAAATACACAGTAACAGACATGCCCTTATCGCGGTTATATTCAATATGTTCAACTTCGCCCATACGAACGGAAACGTTCTGGCCTATGCTTAAACTTAACTCTGCTTCAGCAGAACTTGCGCCTAAACGTTTAGCAATCTTAAGGACGTCCTCGGACATCTGCTGGATCTGATCAAATGAATAACTGAAACCTGAATCTGACATAACGCTTTCTTCTATAAAAATGTACGCTGAAAAGCGAAGGAAACACGGAATAATTCGCCGAGCGAGATAAAGTATACCCGCTGTGGGCATGTCCGTAGAATATATGCGCTGAAGCGCATTATTCATACGCCGAAGGCGCACGGAACGCAGAAACCGAGATAGTGTGTTTATACAGCGAGGTTACGAGTACCGCGCAACGCAGCACTTTGCTCGCGCAGGCACTGATTCCGAGAT
>JALRGX010000050.1 GCA_023259635.1 Methylotenera sp.
TGGTTGATTCGGGTGAATCAAAACTAACCATGTCTTTACGCGATACATTGATTCGATCTTACATGGCTGGTGCTATTTTAGCATTGGCAGCAGTATTTGCCGTCACAGTAGCCACACAAACAGGGGTGCCTCTATTAGGAGCGTTATTATTCCCGGTCGGTTTCTGCATGTTGTATTTAATGGGTTTCGATCTCTTAACGGGCGTATTTATGTTAACTCCTCTAGCCCTACTTGATAAACGTTCAGGCGTCACGGTCAATAAAATCCTTCGAAATTGGGGATGGGTATTCTTGGGCAACTTTGCAGGGGCACTCACAGTCGCAGTAATTATGGCTTTTGTTTTTACCTATGGCTTCAATACACCTGCTGGACCTGTAGGTGACAAGATTGCCCACATTGGTGAAGCTCGAACTCTTGGCTATGCTAAATATGGTATCTCAGGTTGGTTTACTATTTTCCTACGTGGGGTCTTATGTAACTGGATGGTCTCAATGGGCGTAGTTGGTGCCATGTTATCAAGTAGCGTTTCAGGCAAAGTTATCGCGATGTGGATGCCTATCATGTTGTTCTTCTTTATGGGGTTTGAGCATTCAGTGGTAAATATGTTTTTATTCCCATTTGGTTTAATTATGGGTGGCAACTTCTCTGTCATGGACTACTTAGTTTGGAATGAAATCCCAACAGCACTTGGTAACTTGGTTGGTGGTATTACCTTTACTGGCTTAACCCTCTATGCAACTCACTATAAAACAGGTGCAAAACGTAGTTTAGTTGCCATGGATAATACTACAGTGAATAAAAGCTTAACCAAACGCATTGCATAGTTTTTATCACCAATTTCTAGAATGTAATTACCTCTAATGAATCCCTTAAAAGCTTATTACATCATTGCTTTTAAGGGACTTATAAATCGAAAGTAACTAACTTCCAAGCAAATATTACCAAAATTTTACACTATAGCTATTTAATAGTATTTTGGCTTTATGTCGGCTATGACAGAGTTAAACCAAGGATCAGTTACAGGTTTTCATTAATCCCAAGATTCTCGAAAAAGATGGCGAGCAAGTTTATGAGGAAGGCTGTCTTTCCGTGCCCGGCATTTATGAAAGTGTGACGCGGGCAGAAAAAGTTCTGGTTGAAGCCATGAATGAAAAAGGTGAAATCTTCAGGTTGGAGGCGCATGGTTTATTAAGTGTGTGCATTCAGCATGAGATGGATCATCTTCTGGGTAAAGTATTTGTAGATTATTTATCCCCACTCAAGCGTACTCGCATTAAAAATAAGATGTTGAAGCAGAGCCGTAACCGGCCAATGTAATTAATAAAAATAAAAGGCAGAAAATTGAAAATTATCTTTGCAGGTACGCCTGAATTCGCAGTGCCGGCATTGGCTGCATTGATTGAAGCCGGTCATGAAATCGTAATGGTACTTACGCAGCCTGACCGTCCGGCCGGGCGCGGTATGAAATTAAAACCCAGCCCGGTGAAAGTGCTGGCTGAGCAGCATCATTTGCACGTGTTTCAGCCAGAAAGCTTGAAGCCGCTTGAGGTGCAGGAGCAGATTGCAGCCGTCAAGGCTGACGTAATGATCGTAGCGGCGTATGGATTAATTATTCCAACCACAGTCCTTAATATGCCTGTGCATGGTTGTTACAATATACATGCATCCTTATTGCCGCGTTGGCGTGGTGCCGCGCCGATACATCGTTCAATACTGGCGGGGGATGCTGAAACCGGTGTCACTATCATGGAAGTCGTGCCCGCACTGGATGCAGGTGCCATGGTTAGCAAAGGTGTAGTGTCGATTGGCGATGCTGATACAACGCAAAGCCTGCATGATGCGCTAGCGCAGACCGGTGCCACATTGATGGTACAAGCCATGCGTGACCTGGAAATGAATGGTGTGCTCCCGAGTACGCCGCAGGATGAAAGCCTGGTGACCTATGCGCATAAGCTGGAAAAGGCAGAAGCTGCGATTGACTGGGGCAAGAGCGCTGCAGAAATATCGCGTCAGGTAAGGGCGTTTAATCCGTTCCCGGTAGCGCAGACCAAGTTTAAAGATGAGGTATGCCGCATATGGATGGCGACAGAGCAGGTTTCAGTTGAAAAACCGGTTACAGCAAAACCAGGTGAGGTGGTTAGTGTTCAGGGCGGTTTGCTGGTGACTTGCGGGGAGGGTGTGCTGAATATAATCGAATTGCAGGCGCCAGGCGGCAAACGCATGAATGCACAGGCATTTGCGCAGGGACATCATTTAAAAGCCGGTGATGTATTTTGTTCTGAATAGTCTGCTCATCTTGAATTTTCAGCACATAACCTCAATCTTGCATGATGTAACAGTGTACAAACAAGGATAAAGAAATGTTGGGAAACTGGCTTAAAACAACAATCTTGATGGCTGCCATAGTGGCGCTGTTCGGTTTGGTTGGTGCAGCCTTGGGCGGCGCTAACGGAATGCTGATCGCGTTGCTCTTTGCCGCAGCGATGAATGTTTATGCTTATTGGTTCTCGGACAAAGCCGTGCTTAAAATGTATGGCGCTGAAGAGGTAACGGCAGACAACGCGAGATTCCGTAATTATTACCAGATGGTGAAATCTCTGGCTGAAAATGCGCAGTTGCCGATGCCAAAAGTGTATGTGATCAATGAGTCCCAGCCGAATGCATTTGCTACCGGCCGCAACCCTGAGCATGCTGCGGTGGCCGCTACAATAGGGATTATGCAGATTCTGAGCGAGCGAGAGTTGCGTGGTGTGATGGCGCACGAACTGGCGCATGTTAAAAACCGGGACACTTTAATTTCAACCATTTCTGCGACGGTCGCCGGTGCCATTGCTTCTATTGCCCAATTTGGGATGCTGTTCGGTGGTGGCCATAATGAAAATGGCGAGCGTAATGTAAATCCTATTATCGGTATTCTGGTAATGTTGCTGGCGCCTTTAGCTGCATCCCTGATTCAAATGGCAATTTCCCGTTCACGTGAATTCGAGGCTGACAGAGGCGGCGCGGAGATCTGCCGCGACCCTAAGGCCTTGGCAAGTGCACTGGAGAAAATCCATAACTATGCGCATCAAATACCAAACGAAACAGCGGAAGCACATCCCGAAACCGGGCAGATGATGATTATCAACCCGTTGTCAGGACGTTCATTTGACAGTTTATTCAGTACGCATCCAAGAACAGAGGAGCGTATAGAGAAGCTCATGCAAATGGCGAGTTTTTATTGATATTCAAAGTGAAATGAAATAAATCCCGATGCTGTGTACAACATCAGGATTTATAGTTAATAACTATATCACCACAAAATCACTCGCGCTTAGTGTAGTAATGTTAGTCAGTGTAGCAAACTGAATTGGCGCATAGGTGGAACCAGAACCATCCGCATCGTAATACAACGCTTTGGTAGTGCTGTTAAAAATGAGATAGTCATTTGCATCTCTCGCTTTGTTGCCTAACGAGCGCACTATGATGTTATCGCTCAGGTTCGTATCATTAAGCAATTGAGTGAAAATTGTCGCGTCCAGTGCAATTCGATCAGTACCACGCAAGAAGTCTTTAATAGTATCGATGTTGGTTCCTGAAAGGGCACTTGAGAAGCTGAATAAATCACTTCCGGACCCACCAGCTAATATGTCATTACCAAGGCCTCCATCGAGCGTGTCATTGCCTCCACCACCCTTGAGGGAGTTGGTTGCGCTGTTGCCGGTTAGTACATTATCTTGTGCATTGCCTGTGAGACTGTAAGCAACGGCGTTGATTAGCGTTGCATTTTCAACATTGGCAGCTAGTGTATAGGTGCCGCCGCCGCTGGCAACAGTTACATTGACCAGATCGATACCTTCATTGGCATTTTCAGTAATTACATCAGTAAGCACATCAATCGTATAAACATCGTCACCAATGCCACCTGCCATGACGTCATTACCAGCACCTCCGTTCAGTATATTGGCTGCGGCGTTGCCGATTAGTATGTTATTGAGGTTGTTACCTGTAGCGTTGATAGCAGCGGTACCCGTGAGCGTCAGATTTTCTATATTAGCGCCTAATGTGTAATGGACGCTCGATTCAACGGTGTCAACCTCCGTTGCCAATATAGAGGTTTCAATGACAACATCGCCTGCATTATTTACAACGTAGGTATCATTACCGGTTAACCCTTCTAATCGGTCAGCTCCGATTGTACCGGATAGTATATCTGCCCCTGTAGTACCAACAAAGTAATTGACCTCTGCCGTAGCGGCAGAAAGAATATTTTCAACATGGTTGCTGTTATCAATATAACCGGCACTTACGGTGATGGCCATGCCCGCATCAGCCGCACTGATTGTGTAGGTATTGGCAGTAGCGCCTGCAATGTCAATGTTATTGGCTTTCCATTGATAAGTGATATTTCCAGATAGCCCATCCGCGTCAGCAACCGTTGCTGTTAAGGTTTGTCCTTGCACGGCACTACCGCTAATGGTAACAAGGCCAGAATTATTCACTGCATTCAAGTTAAAGCTTTGAGTGGCATTTATTGCACTAACGCCATCCGTCACGTTGTAGCTCAAATCCACTATGCCGCTATAGTTTGTAGCGGGTGTAAATGTCCAGTTTTGTGTAACGGGATCAAAGGCAGATAGTGTGCCATTTGTTGCACTGAGCCCTGTCACGGTGAGGGTGTCACCATCTACATCAGCAAAGCCTACAAGTAAACTGGCTAGAGTAATTGTATATATAGTGTTTTTAGTGCCAGCATCCAAGGTCGCCTTGCTACCGGTAAGCGTAGGCGCATCGTTCGCACCATTCACTGAAATGGTAATGGCCTGTGTAGTGCCATCGGCTGTAACCACAGTAAAGTTATCCGAAGCAACTTGCCCTGCTTGTAGTGCTTGTACATTGGATGCGGCATTATTAAGGGTATAAGTCCATTGCCCGTTTGCATCAATATTGAAGGCACCATAATTACCTGTTGTTCCGGTTTGTGTGGTTATTGTGGTTGCATCACTTACATCACGATCAGCCACAACAATCATACCGCTGATAATTTGAGCGCTATCTTCAGTGATGCTACCGGATAGATTGCCGCTGAATGTTGCTGAGTCATTAGCGCCGGTAATGTTGATTGTGAAATTGGTGCTACTGGTAGCACTGCCATCTGTGACTGTGACGGTAAAGTTTTCTGTAGTATTGGTTTTAAGGCCTTCAATAGCGGCGTCATTAGGAATGAAGGTGTAATCTCCGGTAGCGTTTGTAACGACAAGCGTTCCGTAAACGCCGATTTTACCAGCGGTAGTGTTGGTTGTATTTACAGTAAAGTTAAAGGTATTCGCATCGGCAATGCCTGCATAGAAATTACCGGCTATATCCGTAATTGCTCCCGCATCAATTTCCAAATGGTAATTGTGATACAGTAAGAAATCATTTATTGGGTCAATGGTGCGATTGATTTCATCCCTTGTTCTGTCTTTCTTTAAAGTAATTCCAAGCTGCTTTAGCTTGGTTCTGATTGTTCATACTGTTTAGCTAATTTTAGCAAGTCTGGACTTTACATTGTTTTTAATTATTTCGAACCTATCAGATCTGGTAGGTTTTTCATCTTTTGTTATCAGAATTACATTTAATTGCTGATAGTTTCATTGATTAGGGGGTAAATTTTTTGATATGGGGTACTGATGTTGATACTTTTAAGTATTGGGCGGAAGGGTATTATTTGCCAGGATTTTTAGATTATCAGGCTGTTGTGTAATGGTTACATCTTAGATGAGCGTGTTTAGATGTTATTAGGTGTATTTATGACAGAGTCAGGAGGAGACAAAGGTCTCTAAGTTTTTAATTCTGTAGATGGTTTTATAAAATCAATGGCCTCCAGATATGTTCAGGAGGCCATCATAGACGTTCCGTGTTATTTAGCGTCTGCCATTGCCGCCTCTTCCACTATCGTGGCCATGATTATAGTTCCCGCCATGTTCATGGCGTTCATCGCCGCGGCCATAACGGCCATCACCCCGTCCATAACGGCCATTGCCATGTCGTTCACGGTAAATCGGTGCATATTCATGGCGGTACCAGTTGTCTTGTACAAAGTAGGAAGGATGGCCGCAGGCGTTGTAACGACTGCAATAGCGCTTCCAGTTCTTGGCATGGCCAGGTGGTACACGTAAATACATTGGTTCATATATACCCATAGGATGCACAACGATAGGACTTGGATAAATCAGGCGTGGCACAGGATAGGGGTAGTCGCCGATGTCGATACGGCCGTAAAATCCGGGTTGACCGATACTGATCGAGACGCCAACATCAGCCGCCAGGGCGGAACCAGAAGCTGCGAGTAGCAATCCTGGAATCAGGAAACGTTTGAGAAAATACATGGTTTTCATAAGGCACTCCTTATTGATTGAGTATTACATAACGTTTTAATACTTATAGCGATGACAACCAATTAACGGCTTACCCCCATTATGAGCGTTATCAAGTAAAATCAGGTTTTAGCATTTATAGTCAGAATTTACTTTGTATATCTCTCAACAAATTGCTGCTGATGCAGTAAATCAGGTATTGTCCGGCCGCAATTTAACACTCGCGTTGCCGGCGGCCCTCGCAGCTTTCCCTAATGCTACTCCGCAGCAACGAGGTGCCGCAGCTGATATAAGCTATGGCACATTGCGGTTTTATGGTGAAATCAATGCTTATTTGACTTGCCTGCTGGAGAAACCGTTAAGCGATGACCGTATTTATGCGTTGCTGCTGGTTGCGATTTATCAATTATTGCATGATAAAGCTGATGCGTTCACCGTGGTGAATCAGGCGGTACATGCAGTAAGCCAATTCAGGAAACCGACCCCCAAGCAATGGGCGAAAGGCTTGGTCAATGCTATTTTACGTAATTTTCTGCGTAAAAAAGATGAATTTGCAGCCAAGCTTGCCAAGACTGAAGTGGTGACTTATTCGTATCCGCAATGGTGGATTAATAAACTCGAAATACAATATCCTGATCATTGGCAGGCGATGCTGATTGCTGGCAACCAGCATCCACCCATGACTTTGCGCGTGAACACAAAAAGAACCAGTATTGATGAATATTTGCAGTTGCTGGAGCGTCAGGATATTGTGGCCAACCATATCGGCGGTCAAGCGGTAGTGCTGGCTAAACCGGTAGCGGTTGAAAAGATCCCAGGCTTCAGTGACGGTGTAGTTTCTGTGCAGGATTATGGAGCGCAACTTGCTGCGCAATTACTTGACGTTAAACCCGGCATGCGCGTGCTGGATGCGTGCTGCGCACCGGGAGGTAAAACCGGACATATTCTGGAGCTCGCAGATGTGCAGTTGACGGCTATGGATAGCGATGTCACGCGTCTGCAGCGCGTGCAGGAAAATCTGGACCGGCTGAAATTAAGCGCCAAACTGCTGGCGGCCGATGCCGCTAATGCCGAATGGTATGATGAGCAGCCCTTTGATAGAATTCTCGCTGATGTGCCATGTACTGCATCAGGCATTGTGCGCAGGCATGTTGACATTAAATGGTTGCGACGTGAAGCCGATGTGACTTCTTTTGCTGCACAACAGGCTAAAATTTTGCCTAACTTATGGCAATTATTGGCAAAAGGCGGTAAATTGCTTTATGTAACATGCTCTGTATTTAATGAAGAAAACCAAAAACAAGTGGATAAATTCTTATTACAACACCCTGATGCAAAGCAATTACCCTTGCCTGTAGATACTTTTAAAAATGTTACGCAGCTGCATGGCCAGCTGATCCCATCAACCGCGCATGACGGCTTTTTTTATGCACTACTGCAAAAAAATTAAACAGTTATTTTTTGCCCTAGGCTTGCTGTTATTTGTGAATACAGCGCTGGCTGCAGGCAACAGCTTGCATATCAGGAGTGCAAACCTGATTACGTTTGAAAATGATGTTTTGCTTAATGCTGATGCCGAGATAAATTTTAGTCCGGAAATGGAAAAAGCGATTCTGAAGGGATTCACTTTTAATTTTCTGATTGAGTTTCAACTGTACGTGCCCCACAAGTACTGGTTTAATGATGAGGTGGTTACAACAGTGCAGCAGGTGAGTTTAAGTTACCATGCCTTATCACGGCAATATATAGTAATGCGTAATGAGCAGCAGAGAACTTACTCCAGCCTGGATGCCGCAATAGAGGATCTGTCTATCATTCAGGATCTAAAAGTATTTGAGAGATCAGATGTAGAAAATGGCGAATCATATAAGGCAGCATTGATGATGCGTCTTGACCATAAGAAGCTGCCCAAGGCGTTGCAGGTTGAAGGTATGGGCTCAAATGACTGGAAAATGAGTTCACAACGTTTTGAGTGGTCACCTAGCATACTCTAATGAAATACATTGTATATATCAGTGCATTACTAGGCGTAGTACTGTTGTATTTGCTGTCAAATGCCAGTGCAAATACAGCTGCGTCGGGTGAGTATTATACTTTGCTAGTTACGTTGAATATTGCTTT
>JALRGX010000130.1 GCA_023259635.1 Methylotenera sp.
CTGGATTCTGGCCTCCGCCAGAATGACGACCTTATGAGGATAATGCATTAAATTTTTGGTAATGTTACGCCTACCTGACCTTGATATTTACCACCGCGGTCTTTGTAGCTGGTTTCGCAGATATCATCTTCATCTGCTTCAAAAAACAGCACTTGTGCGCAGCCCTCATTGGCATAAATTTTTGCCGGCAGTGGGGTAGTGTTGCTGAACTCTAATGTGACGTAGCCTTCCCACTCTGGCTCGAACGGCGTTACGTTTACGATAATACCGCAGCGTGCATAAGTAGATTTACCCAGGCAAACCGTCAACACATTGCGCGGAATGCGGAAATATTCAACTGTGCGTGCCAGCGCAAATGAGTTTGGCGGAATGATGCAGTAATCTGCATTTACTTCGACAAATGAATTCGGGTCAAAGTTTTTCGGGTCAACAATTGTGCTGTTGAGATTGGTAAATAATTTAAATTCTTTTGAGCAGCGAATATCATAGCCGTAGCTTGATGTGCCGTAAGAAACCAGACGCTGGCCATCAGCTGACATCTTGACTTGATTGGGCTCAAACGGCTCGATCATGCCGTGTTGTTCTGCCATGCGGCGTATCCATTTATCAGATTTAATGCTCATAAGTATTTAAATATACAGTGTTAAAAGTGAATCGCATTATAAAGCCTAACGACTGATAGATGCGGAAAAAATATCATTTTTTCGGTGAAAAGAAACCTCACGGCATATGATTGCAGTGAGGCTTTTTAATGAAAGACTTCCGGATAAACTTTAGTGCTTATCGCCGCCTAGTTCAATACTATAACGCCAGAACTGGTCTTCAGATTCAAATATGACGCTAGACTCTTTCGGATCACGGTTGCCGGCAGGGTATTGATGCAATGGTGTTTTGTCTTCTGCCCAGGCTTTTACAATCGGGTCAACCAGTTTCCACTGTGCTTCCACTTCGCTGATGTGCAGATATTGTGAAGGGTCACCTTCCATCAGGTTCAGCATCAGGGTTTCGTATGAGTCGATCGTTTCATCACCTGATTGGCGTTGCGGTGCATCAATGCTTAATGTACGTGTGGCAATGTCCAGGCCTGGAATCTTTGATTCAATTTCCATTTTGATGCATTCGCGTGGCTGAATGTTGATAGTCAGCCAGTTCTGATGCTGGCCTTCAACCAGTTCCATCGGTGCTTTCTTGAAACGGATAGAAATTGCAGTGTTGCCTTCATGCATACGTTTGGCCGTACGTACATAGAATGGTACGCCTTGCCAGCGAGGGTTATCGATAAACAGTTTCACAGCTGCATACGTTTCAGTATGGCTTGATTCAACGCCTTCACGTTGCAGTTCTTCCAGATAACCGTGTACGTTTTCACCGTGGCCGTCAGCTATGCATACACGTCCTGCAGCGTATTGCGCGCGGAATGCCTGTTTGCCGAGGTTCTTTGTATCAATCGGGCGAATGGATTGCAGCAGTTTGATTTTTTCTGCACGGATGCTGTCTGGTGACAGGTTTTTTGGTTTTTCCATTGCCACCAAAGCCAGTGTTTGTAACAGATGGCTTTGGAACATATCGCGCAATGCACCGGTTGCATCGTAGAAGGTGGTGCGATCACCTACACCCAATATCTCATTATTGGTGATTTGTATATGATCAATATGCTCGCTGTTCCATAATGGCTCGAACATTGCGTTGGCAAAGCGCGTCAGCATGATATTTTGTACTGCAGATTTACCCAGGTAGTGGTCAATACGGTAGATCTGGCTTTCTTTCAGGTACTTCGTTAATTCAGCTTGTAATGCCTGGGCACTTGGCAGGTCGGTACCAAATGGTTTTTCAATCAGTACACGGCGCCAATACTTGCTCTCATCCACCAGGCCAACTCCTGCGAGCTGTGCTACGATGGTTGCAAAATCGGTAGGGCGTACAGAAAGGAAGTAAGCCAGGTTTTGCGGGAACACGGATTCATCACCTAGTTTGGCAGCCATTTTCTGGAAGGCGTCAGGATCTGTCGGCGGGTTTGAGTGATAGTGATTGCGGGCGATAAAACGGTCATATACTTTTTGGTCGTAACCATCTTTAAATTTCTTGTCTAGCATACCCTTTATTTCGGCTTGCCATTCTTCGCGAGTTAATTCTCCACGGCCTACAGACAGGATTTTCATGTCATCGGCCAAACGACCCGCTGCATCCAGACGGAACAAGCCGGGCATCAACTTAATGCGTGACAAATTACCGCTTGCGCCAAAAAGTACAAGGGTACAGGGGTCTATTTTTTTAGCCATGATTTCAAATTCTTTCGATAGGTTTTATAAATGCTGCCACTACTTTTTTAAGCTAAAATAGCGGGTTATTAAATTTATAGTAATTATACCGAAAAAGGCATTAATAGTTTTATGCAAACCACACAAACCCTCACTTTAGCGAATAATCAAACTTCACGCTGGCACAGTTTTGCTTCACAAGGCGAGATTAACCAGGCTGCCGTAAAACGCATTCTGCAAGCGGCAAATGAGGCTATTGCCCAACATGGCAGCTTTCTGATTGTGCTGGCCGGAGGCAGCACACCTAGGAGCGTGTACCAGTTGCTTGCTAAAGAGCAGGCTGATTGGGCTAAATGGCATGTATATCACAACGATGACCGCTGCCTGCCTGTCGATCATGCGGAACGTAACAGCAAAATGGCACGTGAAGCCTGGCTGAGCCATGTGGCGATACCGCAAGAACAGATTCATGATATCCCTGCCGAGTTGGGCAATATTGAAGGTGCCAAGGCTTATGCAAAAACACTGGCAGGTGTGCGCAGTTTTGACCTGGTGATTCTTGGGCTCGGAGAAGATGGCCATACCGCTTCGTTATTCCCGAACCAGGCTGTAGATAACAGTGCCGATGCGGTGCCGGTATTTAATTCACCCAAACCACCGGCTGACCGTGTAACGATGAGTCAGAACCGTTTGAACAACACGTATGAAGTGTTGTTTTTGGTAACGGGAGCCGGCAAGCAGGAGGCAGTTGATAACTGGTTGAATGGTGTTGCGATACCGGCAACTTTGATTGCTCCGGCCTGCGGTGTGGATGTTTATTGTTTTGGTGTGAAGGTCGCTACAAAGTAGCGGGCACTTGACGGACATAACCCCTGCGGTCATGGTGTGCAGATGGATAACTGGTGTTGCTTGAAGCAAATCTTTATCAGAATTGTTCATAATCACTAAAGGTTCGCGGGGTGTTGCTTTCGACACTTCAGTCTAGCTGGGTGTTGCTGATTAGCTTACTTCCGGCTTGGTAACTGGCTATTGCCAATTTTAATTGCTACTTAATTAGGCACATAGCCTAAACTATTCAGAAGTTAGATAAATCCCAAAAATGATAAGTATGATTCCCGATATTTGTAGCGGGCTAATTACCTCATGTAGAAAAATTGCAGAAGATATAGTAACCGTGACATAGGAAAACGAGGTGGCGGGGTGTGCTTTGCTTAAGTCAATGCGAGCAATGATAGCAAGCCATGTGATGAAAGCTAAAATCAATGCAAGAGCACCTAGCCAAATCATAGGCTCCGCTGCAATAGTTGCAAGGTAAGCGCCCATGGCATTAATCGAATGGGTAGGGAATTTCCCATGAGAAGATACGCCTATCTTTAAAAAAATCTGGGCGGCAGTGTCCCAGACCAGGATGATGGCGAATAGCCCAAGTACTGGATAGTTGACATGCTTCCATCGCCAGAACTCTAGTCTTAAAAGTTTTCGATAAATACTAATAACGATTTTCATTGGGCGGTATGGGTAAGAATCATTGATTTATGCGGAATGATAGCGAATCAATGTGCGGATAATTCTGAATGAGTCAAGCAGTGGACGGAATTTGGAAGATGCGTTTTTGTCGATATAAATAGTTGGAATCTGTACGGAAACGGTAGGCCACTTTTGCGAGATTGCTAACAGGAGTATTTCGAATTCGGTTTCATAACGACTCCCGGTAACCATTGTAACTATCTGCTCAATCTGTTTATATTTAAATGCACGCAACCCTGATTGCGTATCTTCGGGTGTTTCTGAATAGAAACAACGTAATAGCTTGCTGATAATCGTGTTTCCCAAACGGCTTCTTGCCGGCATCAATTTGAACTGACGGCTACCAATTGCCATGCTTGCACCTGATTCCATTGCTTTCAATAAATTCACAATTTCGGCAGGAGGATGCTGACCATCACTATCCAATGTTATTAATGTTTTGAACTCGAATTTATTAAGCGCTTCGCGGAATCCTGCCATCAACGCCACGCCTTTGCCTTGATTGACCCGAAAGGTCAATAAACTCATCTTTCTAGGCATATCTGCGGCAAGATCCTGCAAGATTTTTGAGGTGCCGTCATTGGAACCATCGTCTATTGCGATAATTTGATCACAAAATTTGGCTGCCTCGAGGATGACTTCCCTACAATAAGCCGCCACATCGTAGCATGGAATAACGCAGATCACATCGGATATCTGCTTTGCCGTGCTGCGTTCAGTGCTTATGGCCAATTGATTTTCTGTCGCCGTCATCTGGACTTTGCACCAACCTAATGGATCGTAGAATCCCCGCTTATGTTGCAGTTTAATGTACAGGTTGTCCACTGCATTAAATAAAAATAGCGGGATATTTATTTCTGCCACTTCATTACGTATTTTTACTGTGGCATGACCGATAGCGGCACCGGAGTTTGCATTAAGAATCCTGGCGCTGCCATCACTTAAAGTCATTGATAGACTTTGCCGAGATTGGTGCTGAATATTACTCAAGATAAAGTGTAAAGTTGGTCTTGCAAACCAACGATTCAGTGCCTTTATTCGTATGCGAACTTTTAAGAAATCCGATCCCGCTGTTATCTCATAGCCAACATTAGATGATTTATAGCGTACATCGGGTTGATCCTTGATGAATGTTTCAGGTCTGTCAGCGTAACGAAGGAAGCGGGCGCGGCTTAATGTGATCTGTGTGATGTGGCAAAGAATGGCTTTGTGCTTGGTTTCTATTTGCCTATTTGTTGCTATTACAGGAATAACATCTGCTGTAGGCATCTGATGCTGGCCATGAATCTGGTAAGCAAGTTTCATC
>JALRGX010000135.1 GCA_023259635.1 Methylotenera sp.
CGCACCGGTACCGGTACTACATCTGTGTTCGGTTACCAGATGCGATTTAACCTGGCTGATGGTTTTCCGCTACTCACAACAAAAAAACTGCACCTGAAGTCCATTATCCATGAGCTGTTGTGGTTCTTGCAGGGCAGCACGAATATCGCCTACCTGAAAGAGAATGGCGTACGTATCTGGGATGAGTGGGCTGATGAGAATGGCAATTTGGGGCCGGTTTATGGCTATCAATGGCGCAACTGGCCAAAGCCGGATGGTACGCATATCGACCAGATTGCACAGGTGGTTGAGTCTATCAAAAAGAACCCTGATTCACGTCGATTGATAGTGTCTGCCTGGAATGTGGCGGATGTTGACCAGATGAAGCTGCCGCCTTGCCATGCTTTTTTTCAATTCTATGTGGCGCCTGCTTCGCCGGACGAAGCGGATCAAAGGTCAAAGTTAAGCTGCCAGCTGTATCAGCGCAGTGCTGATATCTTCCTTGGCGTGCCATTTAATATAGCTTCTTATGCCTTGCTGACCATGATGGTAGCGCAGGTATGTAATCTTGAACTGGGGGACTTTGTGCATACCCTCGGTGATGCCCATATCTATTCCAACCATATGGAGCAGGTACATGAGCAACTGGCACGTACGCCACGTGCACTACCTACTATGCGTATCAACCCGGATGTAAAAGACATTTTCAGCTTCAAGTATGAAGATTTCACATTGGAAAATTACGACCCGTACCCATCCATTAAAGCAGAAGTCGCTGTTTAACGCATGACCAAGTTATCTACTATTGTTGCGATTGCCAATAATCGTGTAATTGGTGTTAATAATACCTTGCCCTGGCACCTCCCTGAGGATTTAAAGCGCTTTAAAGCCCTGACTATGGGGCACCATATTATCATGGGTAGAAAAACCTATGAATCGTTAGGGCGTTTATTGCCTGGCCGCACTACGGTGATAGTAACGCGTAACGGGGATTACAAAGTTGAGGGTGCACTCATCGCAAATTCACTGCAGGATGCGATGGCGTTCTGTAAGGATGATGATGAAGCCTTCTTGATAGGCGGTGCAGAGCTTTACCAGGATGGACTCAAGCTTTCGAACAAGCTTTATATCACCGAGATTGCCTTGGATGTAGCGGGGGATGCTTTTTTTCCGGCATATTCTGCCGATGAGTGGCAGGAAACCTCACGAGAGGCGCATACCTCAGCACAAGGCCTGAACTTCAACTACGTTACTTATATTCGCAAATAAGCGACTTTTAAGTAACGTAACTGTCACTATCTTCTATCTTAGCGTTTACTGTTCCACACAATCTACATAGTAGATTGCTTTGCCATTAACGACCTGTTTCACCAGGCCATGTACGTCGGTTTCAAAGCCTGGAAAACGTTCATTAAATTCACGCGCAAATTTCAGGTAGTTAACAATGATTTTGTTAAATCGTTCGCCTGGAATCAACAGCGGAATACCTGGAGGGTAGGGCGTCAACAATACTGCAGTAATGCGGCCTTCCAGTTCATCAATGGCTACGCGGTCAATCTTGCGATGTGCCATTTTTGCAAACGCATCAGTCGGTTTCATCGCCGGCACCATGTCAGACAGGTACATTTCTGTAGTCAAGCGTGCAACATCATTGGCTTTGTAAACTTCATGAATCTGCGTACAAAGGTCACGTAAGCCCATGCGTTCGTAACGTGGCTGTTTTTGAACAAACTCTGGCAATACTTTCCATAGTGGCTGATTCTTGTCGTAATCATCCTTGAACTGCTGTAATGCAGCTACCATCGTGTTCCAACGGCCTTTAGTAATACCGATAGTAAACATGATGAAGAATGAATATAAACCGGTTTTTTCAACAATAACGCCGTGCTCTGCGAGGTATTTGGTCACAATTGCCGCCGGGATGCCAAATTCCTCAGAGAAATCACCGTGAATATCCAGGCCCGGTGTGATGATGGTAGCCTTGATCGGGTCGAGCATATTGAAGCCTTCAGCCAAGTTGCCGAAACCATGCCAGCTTTCGTTGGCTTTCAGCATCCATGCATCGCGTTCTTCAATACCTTCTTCCGAAAGGTCATTAGGACCCCAGACTTTGAACCACCAGTCTGTTCCCCATTCCTCATCTACCTTGCGCATTGCTCGGCGGAAATCCAGGGCCTCCATAATGGACTCTTCTACCAATGCAGTGCCACCTGGGGCTTCCATCATTGCTGCTGCTACGTCACAGCTCGCAATAATCGAGTATTGTGGGCTGGTGGAGGTATGCATCAGGTAGGCTTCGTTGAATACATCACGGTCAAGGTTGTTTTGTATTGCATCCTGTACCAGAATCTGTGAAGCCTGGCTTAAGCCTGCGAGCAGCTTGTGTGTTGATTGTGTAGAGAACACCATGCTTTCTTTGCAGCGAGGGCGATCAGCACCAATCGCGTGGTAATCACCATAAAAGTCATGGAAGGTAGCATGTGGCAACCATGCTTCGTCAAAATGCAGGGTGTCAATCTTGCCATCCAGCATTTCCTTGATTTCTTCAACGTTATACAGCACGCCGTCGTAAGTTGATTGCGTGATAGTCAGTACACGTGGCTTTGCATTTTTATCAGTCGCAAACGGGTTGCGTTCGATTTTCTTCTGAATGTTCTCCCAAGCAAACTCACTCTTGGGAATAGGGCCAATAATGCCGAAATGATTTCGTGTTGGCATCAGGAATACTGGAATTGCGCCGGTCATGATGATAGAGTGCAATACAGATTTATGGCAGTTGCGATCTACGACAACCACGTCTCCCGGTGCAACCGTACTATTCCATACAATTTTGTTAGAGGTGGAAGTGCCGTTTGTAACAAAGTAGAGATGGTCACAGTTGAAGATACGTGCGGCATTACGCTCAGAGGCTGCTACAGGACCGGTATGGTCAAGCAATTGGCCCAGTTCGTCTACCGCGTTACATACGTCTGCACGTAACATGTTTTCGCCAAAAAACTGGTGGAACATTTGACCAACTGGGGATTTCAGAAATGCCACACCACCGGAGTGCCCTGGGCAGTGCCATGAATAAGAACCATCTGCCGCATAGTGCGTAAGCGCTTTAAAGAATGGCGGTGGCAGGCTATCCAGGTAGGCTTTTGCTTCACGAATAATCAGGCGTGCTACGAATTCCGGCGTGTCTTCATTCATGTGAATGAAGCCATGCAGTTCACGTAATACATCATTAGGGATATGGCGCGAAGTACGTGTTTCACCATGCAGGAAAATTGGTATTTCTTCATTGCGATGACGGATTTCAGTGACAAAATTTCGCAGCTGTTCAATCGCTTCCGGCTTTTCTTCGATGAACTCTTCATCGTCGATGGAAAGAATGAATGCAGAAGCACGACTTTGCTGCTGTGCAAATGAAGTCAGGTCGCCATAGCTGGTTACCCCCAGGACTTCTACACCTTCAGCTTCAATGGCCTTTGCCAGAACACGAATACCTAAGCCGGATGAGTTCTCGGAACGGAAGTCTTCGTCGATGATAACAACTGGAAATCTAAATTTCATAGTAGCCTTTATGCACTTTTATGTATTAGTACCTTGCTCGTCATTCTGGCGGAGGCCAGAATCCAGACCAATTAATTCAAAATATAAATCGCACCAATTCGGATTCAGTTGTTCGATAAGGCGAACTTTCCAAACTCGCTGCCAGAATTTAAGTGCTTTTTCTCTCGTAATTGCTGATTCCATTGTTTCATGTGGTTCATACCAAACCAGCGTATGTAATTGGTACTTTTTGGTAAAACCTTCAGCCAGTTCATTTTTATGTTGCCATACGCGCTTTATCAAATCAGAAGTAACGCCGATGTATAGTGTACCGTTGCGCTGGTTTGTCAACATGTAAACACATGGTTGCATATTTAGCTTGTCTGGATTCTGGCCTCCGCCAGAATGACGACCTTAAGAGGATAATG
>JALRGX010000147.1 GCA_023259635.1 Methylotenera sp.
CCAGGATAGGCGCCTGGGGTATCGATTAACGTGATCACGGGAAGATTAAATTTCTCTGCTAAACGAAATAACCTCAATGCTTTTCGGTAACCCTCCGGCTTTGGCATCCCAAAATTGCGGTACTGTCTTTCTTTGGTGTCCCGTCCTTTTTGTTGACCGACCACCATCACAGGTTGACCCTCAAAATTAGCTAAACCGCCAATAATGGCTGGATCTTCCGCAAAAGCTCGATCGCCATGGAGTTCCTGAAAATCTGAAAAAAGATTATCGATGTAATCATTAGTATAAGGTCGCTGCGGGTGTCTTGAGACTTGAGAAATTTGCCATGCGGTAAGCTGATCGTAAATTTGTGCAAAGATTTTTTATCTGCAAACTGAACCCTTACTAAAGCTACTCCATCACACTACGTACATATGCCAGATCACATTCAGTATCAACACCGGTTACCGGGGCGTTATCAGTAACCGCTACAGCTATTTTATAACCTTGATACAGCACTCGCAGCTGTTCCAGGCTTTCATACTGTTCAATAGCTGCTGGCGGGATATGTGCATATTGGCTCAAAAATTTTGCCCTGTATGCATATATACCAATGTGTCGATACACCGGCATGTCCAGAGGCAAATCGGCGTCACCGGTAAAGGTGTCTCTAGGATATGGAATTGGTGCACGGCTAAAATAAAGTGCATGCCTTTGCTTATCCAAAACTACTTTAACGATATTAGGATTAACAAAATCAGCTTTGGCTTGAATACCATGACATGCTGTTGCCATTACTGCCTCTTTATTACTGGCCAATGTGACAGCAACCTCAGATATAAGCGCAGGATCAATTAAAGGCTCATCACCTTGGACATTAACAACAATCGCATCATCCGGCCAGTCTTCGCGTGATGCAACTTCAGCAATGCGATCCGTACCACTGACATGATCTGCTCGGGTGAGCATTGCAAAATACCCATACTGCTTAGCAGCCTCTACAATACGCTCATCATCGGTTGCAACTACAACCTGAACCGCACCGCTTAATCTGGCACGGTCAGCCACATGAACTACCATGGGCTTTCCTGCAATTTCAAGCAATGGCTTACCCGGCAATCGGGTGCTGGCATAACGCGCAGGTATCACCACATAAAACTTTGGAGTATTGTCTTGTGTATTATGCAACTTCTTCATCATCCTCTAGTTTACGTGCCTCATCTTCCAATAAAACTGGAATGCCATCCCTGATGGGATAGGCTAAACGTGCAGACTTGGAAATCAATTCATTAGTAGCCTTGTTGTAAATTAAAGGACCTTTAGTGACAGGACAAACCAGAATTTGCAGGAGTTTTGTATCCATAATAGCCTCAATGTAATTACCATAAAACACAGAATTAAGTGGCCCAACGAAATAAAGCGCACACGTAAAGGGAGTGTCCGCAGAATATACGCGCTGAAGCGCATTATTCATGCGCCAAAGGCACACGGAACGTGCAGAAACCAGGATAGTATGTATATACAGCGAGATTGCGAGTACCGCGCAACGCAGCCATTTGCTCGCGCAGGCACTTATTCCGTGTTTCCACTATTTAATTTATTCAACACAACTGACATTAAACCATTTTCCACTACTGCGTTCACTGGCAACACCCAAAAATTAGGTTTAACAAATGCCCGGCATTTGACTGCATCTTTTTCCGTCATCAATACCACATCAGCATCAATATGGTCAAAATCTTTAGCCTGAAATATATAATGATCAGCATAGGCACGGCTTTCAAAGCACAATCCCAAATGACTTAACTGGTCAAAAAAACGCTGAGGATTGCCAATACCGGCAATAGCCAATATTTTCTGCTGGGAAAACGCCTGCACACCTGATTTTAATTGATGGTCGGCCAGATTATAAAAATCCGTTGCCACAAATTGCATCTCAATAGGGTTAACGCTTTTAAGGCCTTTCCCATTATCTACACCATTACTGACAACAGCATCCACAGTTTTTAATCTGGCCTTTGATTCACGCAACGGTCCTGCTGGCAACAAATCGCCATTACCGAAACCTTTCACGCTGTCATACACAACAATTTCAACATCGCGCTGCATGCGGTAATGCTGCAGACCATCATCACTTATGATGACATTGCATTCAGGATATGTTTCCAGAAGACGCTGTCCAGCTGCTACACGATTTGCGCTGACAAATACCGGGCAATGCGTTCGCGCTGCAATCAAGACAGCTTCATCACCCGCCACTGATGCGTCGCTGGCCGGAAACACCTCAGTAACTTGCCGGGCATTACCTCCATAACCTCTGCTTATAATTCCAGGCTTATAACCAGCCTGCCGCATTTGCTCGGTAAGCCAAATCACTAGCGGTGTTTTTCCGGTACCGCCGACATTGATATTCCCTACTACTATTATAGGAACATTTAAGCGATAACTTTTGAGCCAGCCATTTTTATATAGATACTTGCGCAAAAAAACAACAAAACCAAAAAGCCAGGATAACGGCATCAATATAATGTGCCAAAATGTATAGCCAGCCCACTGTCTTTGGAACCAATTCGTCATGACTAGTTCTGGGAAATATCAGCTAAACTGTTTTTGATACAACTTGGCATAATGGCCTTGCAGCTTCATCAGCTCAGCGTGCGTTCCGCTCTCAACAACTTGCCCACGCTCCATCACCATAATACGGTCTGCATTCTCGATAGTACTTAAGCGATGCGCAATCACAATACTAGTGCGATTTTGCATGAGTGTATCCATAGCAGCCTGTACATGCTGCTCGGACTCCGTGTCCAACGCAGAAGTGGCCTCATCTAACAACAAGATCGGCGCATTCTTTAAGATGGCTCGCGCAATGGCAATACGCTGACGCTGCCCGCCGGACAACCTGACTCCGCGATCTCCAATTTCATTTTGCAGGCCATTGGGCAAATGCTGAATAAAATCCCAAGCATGAGCAGCCTTTGCAGCAGCAATCACTTCTTCTTCTGTTGCGTTACGCAATACACCATAAGCGATATTATTGAAAATCGTATCATTAAATAAAATAATATCCTGACTCACCAGGGCAAACTGTTCACGCAAGTTATTAAGCCTCAATTCACGGACATCAATACCATCTAACAATACTGTGCCCTGTAAAATCTCATAAAAGCGAGGCAGCAAATTTACCAGCGTTGTTTTCCCTCCGCCGGAGCGCCCTACCAAGGCAACTTTCTCACCAGCTTTAATCTTGAAACTCAAATTCTTCAACGCAGGCGTTGGTGTATTTTCATAGCGTAACGTTACATTTTTAAACTCAATTTCACCTTTGGCACGACCGATTGCCATGTGACCGAGATTCACTTCCT
This sequence comes from Methylotenera sp., assembly GCA_023259635.1. Classification (GTDB taxonomy): domain Bacteria; phylum Pseudomonadota; class Gammaproteobacteria; order Burkholderiales; family Methylophilaceae; genus Methylotenera. Next base: position 3,345 of record JALRGX010000147.1, read on the forward strand.
CTTGTGAATCAATCACCTCAAAAAGACTTTGCGCCGCTGTTAAACCAACCTGTAAATCTTCATTTGCGGAAGCAATATGCTTAATCGGAGCAATCAGCATTAACAATGCGCCTACAAAAGCCGCGAACTCACCTACCGTAAAATTACCGATGGCATAATGAATTACCATACCCAAGGCCAATGCAGCAAACAACTCCACTACAAAGCTGCTCAAACCCGAGATACGCGCCACACGCAACTCTATGCGACGATTATTACTGGCAATTTGCGCAAAACGCCTGAACTCAAACTCCTGCGCACCAAATATCTTGACAATACGCTGACCAGAAATTGCCTCTTCTGCAGACTTAGTCATTTCACCCATGCTATGCTGAATCTCTTTAGCATTCGCTTTTAATTTTGGCGTGATTTTCTTTAGGTAAAGCACGACAAAAGGTAACACTACCGCAAAAATAAGGGTTAGTTGCCAATCGAGATAGAGCATGTACCCAATCAAACCTATTACCGTAAGCACGTCACGTAGCACGTTCATCCACGAACGTGTGGTCGCAGTAGAAAGACGCTCTACATCATAGGTGAATTTAGAGACCACAGAGCCTGATGATCTTGCATCGAAATAATGTACTGGCAGCAACATCAGTCTAGCGAACATTTCTTTGCGGAAATCTTCAACTACCCTGCGGGCCACCACCCGCATACAATACGTAGAAATAAAACCGGCCAAGCCCCTTATCACCATCAAAGCAACCAGCATGAGTGGTAGAAGTGTGGCCTGGTCTGCAGCTTTCTTTACAAAACCTTCATCAGTCACTCGCTTGATTAGTGCAAGGAAAGCGGTATTACTGGCGGCTAAGATCGCCAAAGCAAGCATACTTATAATAAAAACGTATTTGTAATGCCATGCATAACGGAACAAACGCAAATATAAAGCTTTTGCATTAAGAATATGCGCTGCCGATTGCAGCTTGACTTTTGATTTTTTGACTTTAGACGACATGCGTTACGTCGATTGACTTTAAAAGACCAGCGATTGAAAAAATAAATTTATGAATCAGACCTTAATTCAATGGCCTGACTGCACCTGAGTAGCAAATGTAATATGCGTATAACCTGTGACGCGTGATGCTTCCATCACATTAACCACGGACTGATGCGTACTATTGGCATCGGCACTGATTACGATAGTAGGCTCTTTGCCGCTGCCTGCAGCAGCCTGCAATGCAGCGCCGATACCCGTTACCGAGTTGTCGGACAGGGACTTGCCATTCACAAGGTATTTCCCTGTAGCATCTACAGCAACCTCAATCATCAAAGGCTTATCCTGCGGTGCATTGGCTTCTGCCGTTGGCAAATTAATCTGCAATTCATTGGTGCGTGAGAATGTTGCACTGATAATTAAGAAAATAATAATAACCAGCAACACATCAATCAATGGAATGAAGTTGATTGCATTGCGTTTCTTTTGGATCTGTGGAAAAAACTCAACTGATTCGCCAACATTCCAATTTACAAGAGTTGGCTCGCTAATCCCACGCTTTTCAAAATATTTGATCATCCTCGGTGAAAGTTCGGATTTGACATCCACCGGCTTTGCATATTCCTTGGTGCGTTGTTTAAGTTTTACATTGCCCGACCATCCGCAATGATGACAGTTGTAGAAGCCTTGTTCAATGTTTACCGATAATGGTTTGTCGGCTTTGTTTTTTCTGTCTTGTGAACATTTAGGGCAAGTGAGTTTTTGCTCAACTTGATTGGGCCGCACTTGGATGCCCAAATCATAAAATTC
>JALRGX010000017.1 GCA_023259635.1 Methylotenera sp.
CATTACGATCTGTGATTTTGATGTGGTGGATTTAACCAATCTGCAGCGCCAGATTGTGCATAAAACCTCATCAATTGGAATAAATAAAGCCATTTCAGCGCAGCAAACACTGATGGAAATTAACCCAGAAGCGCAGATCAATACAATTTGTGAAAAATCTACGGAAGCTGATTTTGCCAGGCTGATTGCTGAGGCAGATGTAGTGCTGGATTGCAGCGATAACTTTGCAACACGCTATACCCTGAATAAACTGTGTGTTGAATTAAAGAAACCTTTGGTTTCAGGTGCTGCGATCGGTTTTGAAGGGCAGGTAACGGTTTATGATATGCGCTCGATTCTTAGCCCGTGTTACCACTGCCTGTTCCCTGACAATGGTGAGGATACGGATTTGCGCTGCGCTACTAACGGCGTGTTTGCGCCGCTGGTAGGCATGATAGGCACTTGCCAGGCAGCAGAGGCATTAAAGTTGCTGATGGATATAGGTGAAAGCCTGCAAGGGCGTTTGCTACTGCTGGATGCGCTAGCCATGGAGTGGCGCACCATTAAATTGAGTAAAGATCCGGCTTGTGTTGTGTGTGGCGTATAAGGTTCCATCCCTCATAGAGGGATGGAATAAGTTATTCTGAGGTCATGCTGATTTAGAGCTGGTTTGGGGCAGTAAGAGGTTAGGCTATTTGCCACCAACTAATGATTTAACCGCACCTACCAAGTCTCCTGGCATCACCACGATTTTGCTGTTTTCAGAGGATGACATTTTTTGTAATGCTGTAATGTAACGGTCACCCAATAAGAACATGGCAGAAGAGTTGTTTTCTTTTACGGCTTCGGTAATAAATTTAATGGATTCTGCCGAGGCCCTTGCTGCCACCAATTGCGCCTCTGCATCTTTACGAGCAGCTTCCAGCCGTGCTTCTGCGTTTAGAATCAGTGACTGTTTTGCACCTTCAGCTTCTGTTACCACGGCTACACGCTCACGTTCGGCCGCAGCTTGTTTTTCCATGGCCTCCTGCATGTTGTGTGATGGTTTGATATCCTGAATTTCAACAGATTTTACAGTCAGACCCCAATCCAGCGCTTCGTCAGCAATTGCAGCTTTTAGCTCGGTTTTAATGTGGTCGCGTGAAGTCAGTGCCTGATTTAGATCCATGCCGCCGATGATTGAACGCAGGCTGGTTTGCACCATATTACGCATCGCTTCGCGGAAGTTTTCAATACCGTATACGGCACGGTCAATTTTCGTGACTTTAATAAAAGCAATTGCATTCGCAAGAATAACAGCATTATCTCGTGTAATGACTTCCTGCTCAGGCACATCCAGAATAATGTCTTTAGTGGTAACTTTATAGCTTACTTTAGTGAGAATTGGGTTAATGACATGCAGGCCAGGTGTCAGTACGCCAGCAAACCGCCCCAAGCGCTCAACCACCCATTCTTCACCTTGCGGCACGATGCGTACACCTTTAATAATAGCTACAATTACTAAAAATATCAGTACAAAGCTAAATTCGGTCATTTCATTTCCTTAATTTTAATCATTAATTATTTTTTGCAATTTTTAGCGTGTTACCTTCTACAGCTATTACCGTTGCATTACTGCCAGCTTCTATCACCTCATCTGAGGCGGCTACCCATTCCCTGCTGCCCATTAGGCCTTGCGTGAAGCGTATCACGCCATTCTGCGTCGGGCTGGTGGTCTCAATCACTATGCCGATACGCCCTATTTCTTCTCCTTGCGCCTGACCAACGCGGTAACTGGTATCTGTTTTTTTGTAATAGCGCCGCCAGATGATTAAGGAGCTGAAGGATAGTACTGCAAAAATAATAAGTTGTATGGTGTAAGAAATATCAGGAAACAGCCATAGCAGTAAAGCCATACAAAGTGCTGAGATGCTGAACCATAAGGTATATACTGTACCTGTGATCGCGATTTCAGCCGCCAACAAAGCTATGCCCAGCACCCCCCAAAACCACATTGGTTCTATCATAACGCTCCAGTTAAGAAGATTTGAATTAAATTTATGAATTAAACAATTATTATTGCATGATATTGCACTATATTATTACTTTGAGATTTATCGACAATACCACCTGAACGGGTGGTAAAAAATAGTAAACTAGCGGAATTAGCAGGAAAAAATTAATGAAGCCGATGCAAAAGTTAACTATCCCCAATGACCGCATGGAGCGTCTGCATTATGTTAAGCGCATGTTCCCGCAGGCTAAAGGTGATGATCTTAATGGTGAATGGGCCGGTGGGCGTTCCAATGCACTGTATAAGCTTCATAGTATAGATGCTGTTTCTTATGCTGAAAGCCATGATTATCTGGATGGCTCGGTCACGCATCTTTCACCCTACCTGAGGTATGGCTGCCTGACCTTGAGTGAGGCATTTGCGGTGATAAAAAGAAAATTTGGTTTAGCTGCGGAAAGCCTTTTGATGCAGTTTTCCTGGCGCGATTACTGGCACCAGGTCTGGTTTGCCAAGGGCAATGCAATCTACAGCGAGATAGAGCCGCCCAAGGTTGCACTCGGGTATGCGCCTTTAACAGACGCCATAAAACAGGGTGAAACCGGGTTGCCCTGTATGGATGCTTTTATCGGTGATTTGCTTACCACTGGTTATGTACATAACCATGCACGTATGTGGCTGGCCAGTTATATCGTGCATTATCTTAAAATGGATTGGCGCGAGGCAGCTGATTGGTTTGAAGCACATTTGCTGGATGGTGATATTGCCAGCAACCATCTGTCATGGCAGTGGCTGGCATCCACATTCAGTTCACAACCCTACTCTTTCAATAAAGAGGATTTGGTTGCTTATGCCGGTGAAAAATATTGTGCAGGATGTACGGCTAATTGCCCGTTTGATGTTTCATACGAAGTGCTGAATGCACGTTTATTTGCTGAGCCAGCGGCAGCAGAAGCTAAAAGCCATGTAATAAAAGAGCTGCCTGTGCGGTCAGCATCTACCCATAGGGCCGTTGCTATCTATGTGCATGATGAAATGCTGTCTCCTACAAACAGTTTGCTGACCAAACCTTTCCCTAAAATATTTGTGTTTGACCCAGAGTTGTATTCGAACTGGCCGCTGAATCGATTGCAATTTGTAATGGATTGCCTGAGCGAAATGATGAATGTTGAAGTATGGATAGGTGACACTTATGAAGTGTTGATGCAGCGCGGTGTGGGAGAAGTCATTACACAAACAACGGCGAATCTTAAATTTAAAGAAATGCTGTCACCATTTTTAACAAAATGGCAACCGGCGGATAAATTGGTGGATTTGGAGATGAGCGCGCAAGAGTTACAGCGTTTTTTCCGCTATTGGGGGAAAGCAGGGCCAGTGCTGATGGCAGATAGCTAGATGCAGCCAGGCTAGATTCCAGTTGCACCGCGGTAGCACGATGAGGTGCAACTGAGCCAAGCCTGCAAACAAGCCTAATTCTTGTTATCTGGCGCTTTCCCACACGCATTGCTGCAGCATTGCCTGCGCTGGGTATGGCTGCTTTTTTCACTTTTTTGCCTTGCTGCGGTGCTTTCGTTTCCGATTGGGAACTTGACGGCGTAACACTGCCTTTGGCCTGTGTTAAAATAGCAGGTTATTACAATTGAATACCCCCGCTCAAAAAATGTCTGAAAATAAAGAGTTAGCAAAATCCTTCGATCCCAAAGCTATAGAAGGCAAATGGTATGAATTCTGGGAGGGCAAAGGCTATTACGCTGCTGGTTTAGACCAGTCCAAACAAGATCACTTTTGCATTCTGCTGCCGCCGCCTAATGTTACCGGCACTTTGCACATGGGGCATGGCTTTAACCAGACATTGATGGATGCACTGACGCGCTATCATCGTATGTGCGGTGATAATACTTTATGGCAACCTGGTACCGACCATGCCGGTATCGCCACACAGATCGTGGTGGAGCGTCAGCTGGATGCACAAGGCGTATCACGCCATGACCTCGGCCGTGAAAAATTCCTGGAAAAAGTCTGGGAGTGGAAAGAATATTCTGGCGGCACCATTACCAAGCAGATGCGTCGGTTGGGAACGTCTCCGGACTGGGCACGTGAGCGCTTTACCATGGATGAAGGCCTCAATAAAACCGTCACCGAGACTTTTGTACGCCTGTATAACGAAGGCCTGATTTACCGCGGCAAGCGCTTGGTGAACTGGGACGTAAAATTGGGCACAGCAGTTTCTGACCTGGAAGTGGTGCAGGAAGAAGAAGATGGCTCCATGTGGCACATCAATTATCCGCTCGCTGATGGCTCTGGTCATTTAACCGTAGCTACGACACGTCCGGAAACCATGCTGGGCGACGTGGCGGTCATGGTGCATCCTGAAGATGAGCGCTATAAGCACCTGATTGGCAAAAACGTAAAACTGCCGCTGTGTGACCGTGAAATACCGATTATTGCGGATGAGTATGTAGATAAAGAGTTTGGTACCGGCGTGGTAAAAGTAACGCCGGCGCATGACTTTAATGACTATGCGGTTGGCCAGCGTCACAAGCTGCCGATGATTGGTATCCTGAATTTACAGGGTTTTGTAAATGATGCAGCACCTGAGCAATACCGCGGCCTGGAGCGTTTTGCAGCCCGTAAGCAAGTGGTCGCTGACCTTGAGGCCCAAGGTTACCTGGTTAAAGTAGATAAACACAAGCTGAAAGTGCCGCGCGGCGATCGTACCGGCGTGGTCATTGAGCCAATGCTGACTGACCAATGGTTTGTGGCAATGAGCAAAGCGGCGGCTGACGGTAAATCCATTACGCAAAAAGCGCTGGATGTTGTGGCAAGCGGTGAAATCAAGTTCTACCCTGAGAACTGGGTCAATACCTACAACCAATGGCTGAACAATATCCAGGACTGGTGTATCTCACGCCAGTTGTGGTGGGGGCACCAGATTCCGGCATGGTATACAGAAGATGGCAGAGTCTATGTGGCCCATGATGAAGCCGAGGCAAAAGCACTGGCAGCAAAAGATGGCTATAACGGCAATCTGACACGCGACAACGACGTGTTGGACACCTGGTATTCATCTGCCTTGTGGCCGTTCTCTACCTTGGGTTGGACGGGCGATGCAGAAAAAGATGCGGCTAATGTGGCCTTGCAGCAATATCTGCCATCCAGCGTGCTGGTTACCGGCTTTGACATCATCTTTTTCTGGGTGGCGCGTATGGTCATGATGACGACGCATATTACCGGCAAAATCCCATTCAAGCATGTTTACGTACATGGCCTGATCCGCGATGCGGAAGGCCAGAAGATGAGCAAGTCCAAAGGTAATGTATTGGATCCGATTGACCTGATAGACGGCATTGGCCTGGATGACCTGATTAAAAAGCGTACAACCGGTTTGATGAACCCGAAACAAGCCGAGCAGATCGAGAAGCGTACACGCAAAGAGTTTCCGGAAGGCATTGCAGCCTATGGTACAGATGCATTGCGTTTTACCTTCGCGGCATTGGCTTCACCTGGACGTGACATCAAATTTGATTTGCAGCGCTGTGACGGATACCGCAATTTCTGCAATAAATTGTGGAATGCGACGCGCTTTGTGTTGATGAATACAGAAGGCCAGGATAACGGTTTTGATGCTGCAAGTTGTGGTGAAGGTGGGCGCAAGTTCTCACAGGCCGATCGCTGGATTGTTTCCCAATTGCAACGTACCGAAGCCGAAGTGGAGCGCGCATTTACCGATTACCGTTTTGATCTGGCAGCAAAAGCTGTTTATGAATTTGTTTGGGATGAGTACTGTGACTGGTATCTGGAGTTGGCTAAAGTGCAAATCCAGAAAGGTGATGATGCCGAGAAACGCGCTACCCGCCGTACCTTGTTGCGGGTGCTGGAAACAATTCTACGCCTGGCACATCCGATTATGCCGTTTATTACCGAGGAAATCTGGCAAACTGTTGCGCCAATGACTGAGAAGTATGGTGCCAGCATCATGCTTGAAGCGTATCCGAAGGCGCAGCCGGAAAAAATTGATGAGGCGGCAGAAGCGTGGGTTGCCTTGTTGAAACAGTCAGTGGATGCATGCCGTAGCCTGCGTGGTGAAATGAGCATTTCTCCGGCAGCACGTGTGCCACTGATTGCTGCGGGGGATGCTGATCAATTGGCTAATTATGCGCCTTATCTGAAAGCGCTGGCCAAGTTGGAAGATGTTGCGATTGTGACTGACTTGCCGGAAGCTGACGCACCAGTGATGTTGGTGGATGATTTCAGGCTAATGCTTAAGGTCGAGATTGATGTTGCGGCGGAAAAAGAGCGTTTGGGTAAAGAAGTTGCGCGGCTGGAAAATGAGATTAACAAGGCCAATGCAAAACTGAATAACGAGAGCTTTGTGGCGCGTGCGCCAGCCGCTGTGGTTGAGCAGGAGAAAGGCCGTGTGGCTGAATTCAGTGCAAGTCTTGCAAAACTGCAGGCGCAGCTAGCAAAATTGAAATAGTGTTGATACGGAACCTATCAGGCAGCGTCGTCATACCGGCGAAAGCCGGTATCCAGTGGTGTGCAAAGCGCACCGATATTCCTTGATGGCCTGGATTCCCGCCTTCGCGGGAATGACGTAATTGATAACTTTGGTTTGGGAACTAGAAATCAGCCTACTCGCTTTTTGATGTAAAACGTGAACGCTTTTTCATGCTGATCAAGCTGTAATAATTCATGGCCGGTTTGCACGCAGAATGCCTTAAAATCTTTCACTGAACCGGGGTCGGTTGCTGTAATTTTTAATACCTGTTCCGGCGCCATATCACTCAGTCCCTTTTTGCAGCGCAGAATCGGCAGCGGGCAATTCAGTCCGCGGGCATCTACTTCTTTATCAAATTGCATGGTTACTTTTTTCCTTTATCGCTTTAAGTGGAAGCAGATTTAATCGTCATTACGAGGAGCGTAGCGACGTGGCAATCCAGAATTTGCAATTAGAATGAAAAGTTGGATTGCCACGCTTCGCTAGCAATGACAGTTTTATAAATTAATTCTGAGTTTCCTTAATATATTATTTCTTTGGCACAAAAGGGTACCCTGCCCTCGCCCAGCCCAGAACACCTCCCGTCAGGTTATATACGTTTTTATAACCTTTGCTGATTGCAAAAGCTGCCGCATGTGCAGAGCGCACACCGCTATGGCAATAAAACACGATATTTTCTGCTTTATTTAGTGCTTCAGTCTGGAGTGGCAGTAAGGCCAGGGGAATATGGATGGCTCCCTCAATGATGCCGCGTGCCACTTCGTCGTCATTACGTACATCTACCAATAAGGCGGAGTCAGATGAAAGCATGGCGACTAAATCGTTAGGTTGAATTTGCTGATATGTGTTCATTAGAACAGACCTTAATAATTTATATAGGAAACACGGAATAAGTGCCTGCGCGAGTTAAAGTGCACCCGTACACCCGTGAAGGGCGTCCCCACCAAGCTAACCTGCTAAAGCAGGAAGCTTGGCGTGAAAGGGTGTGTCCGTGGAATATATGCGCTCAAGCGCATTATTTCACACTTGACTTGCCGCTTTAGCGGCTTAGTCAATTGGGGAAGCCAAATACTGGCTCACACGCCAAAGGCGCACGGAGCGCAGCAACCGAGATAGTATGCGGTATACAGCGAGGTTGCGACAACGGAGTTGCGGTGTAGACTAACCTTCAGGTTATGTCGAAACCAAAAAACCGCGTAACGCAGCAATTCGATCGCCCAGGCACTTATTCCGTGTTTTCTATAGATAATAGCAATTAAGCGCGTATTGTGCACTACCTGAAGCATAAAAGGTGGCAAGTGTTGGACATGGCTTTGGCTAGTGTATTATCAGTAAAGGGAATACTGTTTAGATTGTGATTGCGAGGAGCGTCGCGGTGCGGCAATCCATATCTCTTGTTAGAACAAAGCACTGGATTGTTGCCCGTCACGCTAAGTTCAAGGCTAAACCGTTATTCTGGCGTTAGGAGTAACTATGTTGCAAAGGGTAGTGTGAAATGGAATGTAGCACCTGGCTTATTGTCAGGCTCTACCCAAAGCTGGCCGCCATTAGCCTCAGCCAGGGAGCGGCTGACAACCAGGCCTAAACCAATCCCGGAAGGCTTAGTTGTGAAAAAGGGCTCGAATATACGCTTGGCAATTTCCGGATTCAGGCCAGGCCCATAATCTTGGACAGAAACATGTGCCATGTTAACTTCTGCATTGGTGTGCACCTTAATCGTAATGGCAGCAGTTGTTATGTTGGGGCCTTGCATGGCCTCTACTGCGTTTCTTAACAGGTTCACCAGAATTTTTGTGACATGCGTTCGATTCGCATGTACAGGACGTATATTTTTTTCTAAATTCAGCGTGGTATGGAAATTGTCAAAACCGCTGCTTTTTGCAATGCTAAGTGCTTCTTTCACCGCTTCATTAATATCTAGCCGGTCTTTAATTAAATCACCTTTTTGTAGGAAAGCCAGTAACTCGTGCAGGCTATTGCCTGCACGATGCGCTTGCTCTACGCAGCCCTCAAGTGCGCGTTTTAATTTGCTCCCATCAACAGAGCCACTTTCCAGAGCATGCATGGCCACTTCGCTGTAGGCAGAAATTGCAGCTAATGGCTGATTAAGTTCGTGTGCTATTGCGGAGGCAGTCTGTACTGCTACCTGCTGTGTAAAAACATGCTCGGCTTCGGCGCGCTGTTTTTGTAATTCTTTCTCCAGAGCCCTTTGCTCTGTAATATCGCGTGCTACACCTATAAGGCGGACAGGGTGCCCGTCATGGAAATGCACCCTGCCCATGGCAGTGACCCAATGTTCGCTGCCGTCTTTGAAACTTGTGACACGGTATTCTGCATGATATCGGCCACTTCCGTGCGGGTCTGCTGCATGATCAAGCGCAGCCTGTCTTGACGCCAGGTCTTCCGGGTGTATGGCTGACAGGAGTTGCTTGTGGTTTACATTGCTGTTTGGGCCAAGCCCCCATAGCTCATGCATGCGATCATCCCAATAAAGAATGTTAAAGTTGGCATCAAGGTCAAAAACACCTAGATTTGCCGCCTCTCTCGCATAGCGTAGCCGTTCCTCACTAATTCTTAATGCCTCCTCTGCCTGGCGTCGCCTGTCCGCAATATTGAGCGTTACTAGAGTGCAAGAATGTGAACCATCTTGCAACGGACTAAGACTGATATTTACTTCCAGTTCTTTGCCATCTTGAGTGAGAACGCTAAGTACGGCGCTATTGCCCATGGGCCTGGTCTCGCTGTTCTTGATAAAAGCTTCCCTGTAATGGCGGTGATGTTCACGGTAGCGTTGGGGTATTAATAACTCGACTTCAAGACCAATTATCGTCTCCAAAGAGTAGCCTAATAACAACTGCGCAGCAGGGTTGGCCTGAATAACGTGCCCTGAGTCACTAACCAATAGCATAGGGCTAGGCACTACATTAAATAGCGCCTGGAAACTCATATCCAGATATTGGTTAATCAATGGGTGTCCCTCAAAGTTACCATAGCGTAGTTATCGTTAATGCCCAGTCTAAGAGAGATGATTTTCTTTGTCTATTACTAATGTATTGGCATGGCTCAAAAGAGTGTTTATAAATCACGGACGGTGATAGCATATGTTCATAATTTATGGCTTAGGTATCAGGCAACCTTGTTTGTGAGAGTTGATTTTTTGATGAAAGTAATCTGAACAATCTGAGAAAATAATGTTATGAATCCAAGCCGTTTAATTTATTTGATATTCATCATTGAACTGTTTTTATCCGGCTTCTGGTATACAAGTAGTGCGATTACACAGGCATTTCTGCTGGCGGCAGTGTTGATTGGGTGCAGGGCGGTGCTGGCGCGAGGGGAAATTCTCGCTCACTCTTTGTTTGGCCTGATGCTGTTGTATCTCGCTTGGCTATTTATTGTTGCGCTAAATAGCGAAGTACCTCGTACCAGCATGATGACTCTGGCAACCTTGGCGAATTTGCCAGTGATATATCTGGTTGCCAGCAATACCCCCACCTTTGCCGAAATATGGAAATATTTAAGGATTGCTTTATTTGTGATCGGGGTATTTTTTGCCGGGTGGGCACTTTGGCAGGTTGTGTTTTTTGTAGATGCCGGTGATGCTGTGGGTCCACTTAAAGACCGTAACCTGTTCGCGGCATTGATAAACGTTCTATGGTTTCCTGCCGCGTTTTTATTTCTAAGCAGCAGCTCTGCCCGCTTTCACTGGAAGTCAATACTGTTTGGTGCTGGATTACTCATAATGAGTACTGCCTTGTTTGCTACTACCTCACGCGGCGGAATCGGCACATGGGTATTATTGCTTCCGCTCTTATTGTGGGCTGGCTATAGGAATACCTATTCCAGACGTTTGGTTGTTTTTATTCCGTTGATTGCGATACTGGCGTATTCATGCAGCACGCTGACCTTGCAGGAAAATTTTACTGACCGCACTTTTCAGTTGACACAGGATCCCTCAACTGCTGCTAGATTGCTGTTGTGGCAATCCGCTATAAAAATGACATTTTCGCATCCGTTTATTGGTACCGGGTGGGGTACTTTTGCAAGTTACTATCCGGTTTATCGTTCACCTCTAGAGAATGGCAGTGCAGGTTTTTTTGCGCATAACGATTATTTGCAAATGGCTGCTGAGGGTGGGCTTTTTGCCTTATTGTTACAGCTAAGCCTGTTACTGGGAGTGCTGTTGCAGTTAAAGCGTGGCCTAAGGCATGCTGCTGATTTGGCTGGCCTCGAAAGCATAGCATTACTACTTGGCACTTTAGCTTTATTTATCCATGCCGGCGTCAACTTCATTTTTTACGTTGCTTTCATGAATATACTGGCTGGGCTATATCTTGCGCGTGTCGCTCAATTAACAGATAAACCGCGCATCATGGTGTTTCCTGGTATCAAGAAATTTAGTCTCCCTTTTAAAAGACATATGTTGGTGGGGCTTATTGCTTTATTTATTATGTTACCTTTGGCCCCTAATTTGGTTGCTGAATTATTAAATCAGCAATCTAACATTAAGGTGGCTAACCTGACTTCCCCTAATGTGAATGCTTATAAAATTGCCAAATTTATCACCAGGTTCAAGCCGGAAAATTTCATAGCACAGGAAATTGTCTTAAGAACTGCAGAGCTGGCTTTAGCTGACAGCGCTTTTGTAAGTAGTGTCGGAGTTGTTTTTCAGCGTGAATTAATCAATGAAACACTTGAGCGATTTGATGCGGTACGTGCGCTGACTGCTAACAATCCCAAGCTGGGTGTGCGCCAGGCTGGAATTCTAATCACAAATCACGCTATATTGGATGTCAATATCACAAATGGTAATACGGCCTATCTGAAAGCGTATCAGGTGTTAAGCACCAATCTAAAGGTTAATCCATATCATACCGACAGCATTATTCTGCTCGCGCGTCTATATTCACTAGAGGGGAGGCATGTAGATGCATTGCATATTTTAAAGCAGGCGGAGCATCGTGTGTTTGGCCATGTTAATCAGTCCCTAATTACTATAGAAATCCTTCGCCAGCTTGCTGCACCTGAAATAATTCCAGAATTGGCTGAAATAGAAAGGCAATTGCGTTTAGCAAATTCGGATGTAGAAATATATAAATTGTCAGTGGTAGAAGGTCACTTTAATGAAAATATAGATGCAAGATTGAGCGCGCTAGCAAGCCGGATTTCTCGATGATGGCAAGACATAAAATTTATGCTGAAGTTTTTAAAAACCATACGAATTCTAGTTTTGTTGCAATAACTAAAATTGGTGAAAATCTTCAAAGGTTTGTTTGATTTTTATCAAAATAAATCAGTTTTCAACAAGCGTCTAAGGGTTTGCACGTATATGCGAGCTAAGCACGGTCAAGTAGATTAGGGTTGTGTCTAGGCTTCATGATTCTATGCAGGTTATAGCACCAATATGTTTATGTGAGTCATGAGATGAGGGATGACTTTAGTTGCATTGTAGTTGTGTAATATGTTTTTCAATAAAAAGGAGAGTTTCATGAAAAATTTATATTCAGGTATTCAGCGCTTTGTAAATAATGAAGAGGGTGTTACAGCTATTGAATATGCACTGATTGCATCGCTGATTGCGGTGGTAATTATTTTGGCGGTAACAGCGACCGGTACAGCGGTAAATCAAGTATTTATCGATATATGTTCTGCACTAAGTGGTACAAATTGCGGCGGTTAAGTTTAGCCGTGGCGCGCGGGTGAGCCTGCCTGCGCGCTGAATTCTGCTTCTTGATTATGCACCATGTATTTAAGAACCTAATTTATAAGTATGTATTTTCCAAAATGTGATGATGTACAGAAAATAAAGGATTGTGATGGGTCATTTATATTTGAGCGTTTGCGTGTTTTTAAAAAGTGAAGAAGGTGCTACTTCAATTGAATACGCGATTATGGCCTCTTTAATTGCAGTGGTCATCATGCTTGCTGTGCTTGGGTTGGGTGGCGCAGTTTGTGAAAGATTCAGGAGCGTTGCATCGATATTTGGTATGACAGATGTTCCTGCATGTTTCTGATAGATCTTGATCATGGCAAGGCTTGGTATAAATGCTGGACTTAATAAAACAGAATAACGAGTGGCTACTTAATACTTAGAAGTATGCCCATGTAGATGGATGTGAATGTATTTGAAAGACTAAATATGACGCCAAACTTGATGGGATTGTTAGCGTTGGTGCCACTGATTTTGCTGTTATTGATGGCGGCGCAACAGGATGTTTGTCACTATCGTATTCCTAATAAGTTTGTGTTGATTGGCATGGTATTCGGGCTGACCTTGAATGGATTGTTGCCAAGTGGCTGGGGTTTTAATAGCGTGATTCCAGGTGGTTTGGGCTGGCTGGCGGCACTTGAAGGGTTTGGTGTCGGTTTGGCGGTTCTGCTGCCTATGTATTGGTTGCGTGCGATGGGTGCTGGAGATGTCAAGCTGATGGCAATGGTGGGAGCGTTTCTAGGGCCGAAAGATGTGTTAGGTGTGGTGCTGGCGACATTTGTTGCTGGAGGTGTAATAGCCTTGGTAATGGTGGTATGGTCAAGGAAATTAGCCAGTCTCATGCGAAACGTCAAGTTGATGTTGCCGGGTAGCCTGGTGAAAGCGAGTACGGGATGCCTGCCTGTAGTGGATAATGCCTTGGTATCAGTAGGCAAGTTACCATACGCAGTAGCGATCACGACTGGTACTCTGGGGTACTTGGTATGGCAGAGAATGTGATGGCTATTAGTAAATTTCTGGGGCGAGTTTTAGTTGTACTTATCTTTTGATTTCTTTGAGGAAGGCTGTTAGCGATAGGTAGTATTAACATCTGCTTGGTTTGTAAAAATTAATAAATAACAATCGAATAATGTATGAGTGATAAATAAATGTATTAGGAATTCGACTATGTCAAGACCAAAACCTACAGTGCTATTGGAGCACGTAAACAAAACGAATTATAAAAGTGACCAGATTCTAAGTTCAGAAGGAATTTGGGCAGTTTATTACGACTCCAAACCTATCAATCTAAAAACCCATAATATTTTAGTCAGCTATCCTGGACCAAAATACAAAAAGGTTTCA
>JALRGX010000035.1 GCA_023259635.1 Methylotenera sp.
CGAAACCGAAACGCATTTCAGTAGCAGCTGGTTTTGTCCACATAGTAATTTCTCCTTTTTCTCAAAATTCGTACCGCTCGCGCTTAACAGCATTTGCATTACGTGAGACACATCATAAGCCCAGCCTGAATTTACAACATGACATGAGTCATTAAAACGCCCTAGTGATAATCATTAGAAGCGTCTATGCTTGATTTTTTGGGTTTACTTTTTGGCATTTCTATAAATACATTTTTTGGTTGCATTACTGCGTTGCGCGAAATTTTAATTAAAAATCTCGCAGCCTCGTTGTATACCGCATACTATCTCGGTTACTGCGTCCCGTGCACCGTTGGCGTATGAATAATGTGCTTCAGCGCATATATTCTACGGACATTCCCTTTACGGGAACACTGCATACCAAACTCTGCATTTATAGAAGCACCCTTAACATTAAATAAAGCGCATGGTATTGCACCATGCACTTTATTTTTTGGCGCTTTATTTTTGGGCTATGACGCCGTTTGGGTTAAAATAACAGATTAGAAAATTTAACCAACTTACAGAGACTTTTATGGACCCACGTCAAAGCATTATAGAAGCCGCGTTCGAAGATCGCGCCAACATCAACCCTGCAAACGCTTCAGCTGAAATCAAATCAACTGTAGCATCAATACTTGCAGACCTGGATAGCGGCACATTGCGTGTTGCCAGCCGCATAGGCGATACCCAGCAATGGGAAACTCACCAATGGCTGAAAAAAGCAGTGTTATTGTCATTCCGCCTGGAAGACAATGTATTGCTGGATGACGGCGTAACCAAGTACTTTGACAAAGTGCCTCCGAAGTTTGCTGACTACACTGAAGAAGACTTCAAAGCCGGCGGTTTCCGCGTTGTACCAAACGCAATTGCCCGCCGCGGTTCATTCATCGGCAAAAATGCCGTGCTGATGCCTTCATATGTGAACATCGGTGCATACGTGGGTGAAGGTACCATGGTAGACACATGGGCAACAGTAGGTTCATGCGCACAGATCGGCAAGAACGTACACCTGAGCGGCGGTGTAGGTATCGGTGGCGTACTGGAGCCAGTACAGGCCGGACCAACCATCATCGGTGACAACTGCTTCATCGGTGCACGTTCAGAAGTGGTTGAAGGTGTTGTCGTTGAAGACAACTGCGTAATCTCCATGGGTGTTTATATCGGCCAATCAACAAAGATCTACGATCGCGAAACTGGCGAAGTATTCTACGGCCGCGTACCCGCTGGCTCAGTAGTTGTTTCTGGTAACCTGCCGTCAAAAGATGGCAGTTATAGCCTGTACTGCGCTGTTATTGTGAAAAAAGTGGACGCCAAAACCTTGGGTAAAGTAGGTATTAACGAACTACTTCGTGGCATTTAAATAAACCTGCTGCGCTCTAATGCCTAATGGTGTTTAATCACACATTCCGCTTCCAATTCAAGCGTGAATGAAGCGTACGGGCGCAGGCAGTACAAATTGTACGGCAAGCGAGTGCAACAAAATGCATGCTTGATTTAGGAGTGGAATGAAATATGAAGCTGTATGGCATCCCCAACTGCAACACGGTAAAAAAAGCTCGCGATTGGCTGGATACCAACAACATCCCATACAGTTTTCATGATTTCAAAAAACAGGGTATAGACGAAGCCACCATTAGCAACTGGCTGACGCAATACCCTTGGGAAAAGCTCATCAACCGCGCCGGCCTAACCTGGCGCGGGCTGGATGACGCAACCAAATCCGGCATTATCGACAATACTACTGCAACTACTCTAATGCAGGCAAAAACCTCAGTTATCAAACGTCCGATTCTAGTCAAAGAAGGCAAAATACTCGCATTAGGCTTTGATGAAAATGCATACAAGGAGACTTTCAAATTATGAGCTCAACCCCAGAGAATAAAACGCTGGTATTAGCAATTGATCTTCTTGAGCGCCAATCCAACACCCCGGAGGACGCAGGTTGTCAGGATCTGATGATTTCACGCCTGGAGCCATTGGGTTTTAAAATTGAGCGTATGCGCTTTGGCAATGTAGATAATTTCTATGCACGTCGTGGCACAACCGGCCCGCTAATCGTATTTGCCGGCCACACCGATGTGGTACCAACCGGCCCGCTGGATCAATGGCACACTCCGCCTTTTGAACCGACCATTAAAGATGGCATGCTCTACGCGCGCGGTGCAGCGGACATGAAAACCTCGCTGGCAGCGTTTATCACCAGCATCGAAGAGTTCGTGGCAGAAAACCCAAATCATGCAGGCTCAATCGGCCTGCTGATCACCTCGGATGAAGAAGGTGTCGCTGTCGATGGCACGGTTAAAGTTGTTGAAGCCCTGAAAGCACGCGGCGAACATTTTGACTACTGCATCGTGGGCGAACCGACTAGCAATAAAGTAGTTGGTGACATGATCAAAAATGGCCGCCGTGGTTCACTATCTGGCAAACTCATCGTAAAAGGCGTACAAGGCCACATCGCCTACCCGCACTTGGTCAAAAACCCGATTCATATGGCTGCCCCTGCCATTAAAGACATGGTGGAAACAGTTTGGGATAACGGTAACGAATATTTCCCGCCGACCTCATGGCAGATTTCCAATATGAACGGCGGCACCGGTGCAACCAATGTGGTTCCGGGCGAAGTGGAGATTTTGTTTAATTTCAGGTTCTGCCCGGAACTTGATGGCGCAGGCAGTACTGAATCCAATTTAAAAAGCCGCGTACATGCCATTCTGGACAAGCACGCGCTGGACTATTCATTAGAATGGGAATACTCACCTCCTTATATCACCCCACGCGGCAACCTGGTTGAAGCCATTACTGCTGCTATCGAACAGTCTTACGGCGTAACACCGGAGCTATCGACAACGGGCGGCACCTCAGACGGACGTTTCATTGCAGACATCTGCAAACAGGTGATTGAGTTTGGGCCGTTAAATGCCACGATCCACAAATTGAACGAATGTGTAGGTGTAGCAGATATTGAACCACTTAAAGAAACCTACAAATTAACAATGGAAAAACTCTTAAAATAAGTTACTTAGATCATTAGGCACACACACCTGTGATTAGCCTCTTGTTCTTTGTGCACTCTGTGGCTAAATTATGACTACTCAACAAATCACTACCGAACTCCTGACTATCCGTGACTGGTTACGCTATGCCGTGAGCCGCTTTGAAAACTCGGATATTTTTTACGGTCATGGCACTGACAACGCCTATGACGAAGCAGTATGGCTCATCATGAGTGCCCTGCACCTGCCACACGACACCCTTAACAATTTTCTGGATGCAAGACTTACCAGTGACGAGCGCGCCAAAATCGCAGGCTTTATCAATGAGCGCATCAGCAAACACACACCTACCGCTTATCTGCTCAAAGAAGCATGGTTACAAGGCTACAAGTTTTATGTTGATGAGCGTGTGTTAATTCCACGTTCATTCATTGCCGAGCTGCTGGTGAGTGACGGCTTGCAGCCATGGATTGAATATCCAGAACTGGTAAATAGCGCGGCCGACATCTGTACCGGCAGCGGCTGCTTGGGTGTTCTGTTAGCAGACGCATACCCTGAGGCGCAGATTGATGTAGTAGACATTTCACCGGATGCAATTGATGTGTGCAACATCAATATCGCCAATTACGGTTTACAAGACTGCGTGCATGCGATTCAGTCTGACATGTTCAGCACGCTCCGAGATGTAGACGGTAAGCCCAAAAAATACGACCTGATTATCAGCAACCCGCCTTACGTAGATGCTCCATCTATGACTGAATTACCTGCAGAATACCGCAATGAGCCACAACTGGCGCTTGGCAGCGGTACAGCTGGCTTAGACCATACCCATACGATTCTGCGTGAAGCGGCAAATTATCTCACTGATGAGGGTATATTGGTGGTAGAAATCGGCCACAATCGCGACGCGCTACTTGAAGCCTACCCTGGCCTGCCATTTACCTGGCTGGAGGTATCTTCCGGTGATGAATTTGTGTTCTTGCTCACAAAATCACAACTCATTTCTTAATAACAACGTACTACTTATCCAGGCACCCCATATACTTTGAACAACACTTCCGGGAACACTACCCAAACAACGCAATCAATAATTACCTGGACTGAAGCCGGTAAAAGCAAAACGGCTCACTGGCATTCTGAAAACCAAACTCCTGCGCCCAAGCATGTGCAAATCGCGGATGACACTATCAAGGCTGACGCCGCTCACAAACTCTGCTGCGAAGGCACTGCCCTACTTTGGCGCGGTGACTTTCAAAATGCCAAACAGTTGATGCAGGCAATCAGCCGCCGAATTGACCGCCCCGGGAAAAAACCAAAAAAAGCACCCGCCAACATCACGGAAGCATTCCATCAACATCGTCAGGCGCAGTCACACAAAGCCCGAATTCTCGGCATGCTATTAATCGAAATCAACGTTGGCTACCATATTAATTTGCGCCGTGCGCCTGATGTGAAGGCAGCATGTGAACACGCTTACGGTAAAAGCACTCAATCATTCATCGTGTCATTACGAGAGCTGTTAGGACTAATCGGCGCCTATGAGTGGAGCAAAAACGGTGTAGAGATTCCAGCGATCAATGGCAAAATCTACCCGAGCTACGGTGTATTCTCACCAATTCGCGGTGAATACCTGAACCTGGTTGATACCGCACCATTACCGGCACCATGCAATCTTGCCTTTGATATCGGCACCGGTACCGGTGTATTGGCCGCTATCCTTACTCATCGTGGCATCAAAAAAGTGATCGCTACAGACAACTCACAACGAGCTCTGGATTGTGCACAAAAGAACATTAACCAGCTTGATATGAAAAATACGGTATCCATCATTGATGCAGACTTATATCCTGGCGAAGAATATGGCAAAGCAGACCTGATCGTCTGCAACCCGCCCTGGTTACCGGCACGCTCCAGCTCAGTACTGGAATCTGCAGTTTACGACGAAAACAGCAAGATGCTGAAAGGCTATTTAAACGGCCTGAAAGCCCATTTGAGTGAACATGGTGAAGGCTGGCTGATACTGTCAGACTTTGCTGAACACCTAGGCTTAAGAACACGGGAAGAATTACAAGGCTGGATAGATACCGCTGGCCTGAAAGTGATTGATAAGATAGACACCAAAGCCACACACCAAAAAGTGCTGGATACGAGCGACCCGCTACATGCAGCGAGAAAAGCTGAAGTGACATCGTTGTGGAGATTAGGGAAAGCGTAACGGCAACCTGTTTTTAAATCCCCTGCTACCGCGCCTGTGTTATTTCAAAAAGGCTGGGGGATTTCAGCGAGGACTGTCTGAGGGCTTTAGCCCGAGTTCCGCAGCTGCCCAGTTTTTTGAAATAACGCAGGAGAGGAGCGGTAGGGGCTAGCCTTTTCTTTGGTTTCCTTCTTTTGGCTAAGCAAAAGAAAGAAACTCGCAAGTCGCGCGAGAGCGACAGCATTTAATTGCCGGTACTAATATTACTTAAATAGCCAAACCCAAGTATTAAGAACCAAATCAAAGAAGATATAGAAAGAATTACATATAGACAATAAGTAGCCCATTGTAATTTTACGACTACTACATTTATGGAATGCTTTATCTCATGACAATGGTTGTAATAAACTTGATTGTAAAAAAATCTCCACAGCAACCCCATTAGCGCGGAAACCCCACACATTAAAAATAGATAATTTAAATTTTCTATTTCTATCAATTTATCAGCAGTTAACAATATATAACCACAACCAACCAGCTCTATTGTAATAATGAAATATGTAAGCTTCTGGACTAATTCAAGAGAATACTGCCTTGCAGAAAAAATCTGATCGCGATATTGCAACTCTTCGTCTTTTCCAAACTCAGCATTCATAGCTAATTTAATTAACCTCGTCCACGATTCCTATCACTCTTCTTCTGCATTTGCGGCGCATGCAAATCGCTGGTTTGGCGCACACGGCGATTAGCTGGTTTTCTTGGTGCAGATTTTTTGCCAGCAGGATTACGCGCTGCATCTGGTTTACCACGATGCGGTTTACCCTGGCCGCCATCGGCGGCTGGTGGCTGCCTATCCAGCACACTGGTACGCTGTTTACGTACTTTAGGTGTAAATACAGCAGTAGCTTTATCTTTCTCACGTTGCGAGAGCTGCCTTAGTGGCGCTTTAGGTACTGGCAGGCCAGCCCATTCCAGCAACCCGACAACTTCTTTTTGCTCAAGCTTCAGCATTTGCCCGCGTTTAACACGCGGTGGCAGATTGACCGGACCAAAGCGCACACGCATCAAACGGCTCACTGGTAACTGAAATGCCTCAAACAAGCGACGTACTTCACGATTACGGCCTTCGCGCAGGATAACCTGATACCAATGGTTGGCGCCTTCACCACCTTGTGGCGTGATGCTGTCGAAATTTGCCGGCCCGTCTTCCAGTTCAATACCTTCTTTAAGCTGCGCCATCTGGCCTTCAGTCAGCTCACCGAAAATACGTACCGCATATTCACGCTCTACTTCATAACGTGGGTGCATAAAATGGTTAGCAAGCTCACCGGAAGTAGTAAATATCAACAGGCCACTGGTATTCATGTCCAACCGGCCAATCGCAATCCATTTGCCATGTTTTACTTTTGGCAGTTTATCGAACACGCTGGCACGGCCTTCTGGATCATCCTGACTGACAATCTCACCTTCTGGTTTATGGTAAATCAGCACCTGCGGCAACTCAGCCTCAAATGGCAAACGCAGTGGGCGGCTATCCAGGCGCACCACATCATGCTCAGTCACACCCATACCTACTGTCGCAACCTTACCATTAATGGTCACGCGACCACTGGCAATGAGTTCTTCCATATCGCGGCGTGAGCCCAGGCCGGCCAGCGCTAATAATTTATGCAGTCTTTGCGTTGGGGCTGCGGGCGCATCGGGATCTACCTCTAATTTTGTGAAATTAGTTGTGGGCCTGCGCACCGGGCGTTGAGGATCTCGTTGTTGCTTGAAGGGACGTGCCATGTTGAACTTACTTAAATGATTAAAAACGGATTTTACAGCAATTGTCGTATATAAGCGCTATTTATAACATTCGCTTACAAAGCACTATACGGCACTATATTGATATTTCCTGCTGTGTGAAATCTTCCATCGGCGGCAGCTCCGAGAGCGACCGGATATTAAGATCATCCAGAAAATGCTTAGTGGTTCCATAAAGCGATGGGCGCCCGGGTACTTCCCGCTGCCCGATTACATCAATCCAGTCACGCTCCTGCAACTGGCGGATAACATTAGGGTTTACCGCAACACCGCGGATTTCTTCAATATCGCCACGCGTTACTGGCTGCCGGTAAGCAATGATTGCCAGTGTTTCCATTACGGCACGTGAATATTTTGCCTGTCGTTCCGGGTTTAATCGCGCCAGAAATAC
The DNA here is from genome assembly GCA_023259635.1 of Methylotenera sp. GTDB lineage: Bacteria > Pseudomonadota > Gammaproteobacteria > Burkholderiales > Methylophilaceae > Methylotenera. The sequence continues at coordinate 7,406 of JALRGX010000035.1, forward strand.
AGCATATTCATCGCGCGCCTGAAAGCGATAACCTGAAGCCACCTGCACCAACTCCATAGTGCGCTCTGCCCAGTCCTGCTTCAGCTCATCGAGCAGCATGCGCAACGTTGCACGCTCCATTTTCTCAGCGAACAAGCGCAGCATATCATCCAGTGACAATGGCGCATGTGAGGTCAGCAATGCTACCTCCAGTACATTCTTAAGCTCGGTTATATTGCTGTTTTCACTCATGGCTATGCACTGGCTTCTGATGCAATCTGCACGTAAATAGTTGAAAATGCCTGCTGCTGGGTAATGCGCAACAAGCCCTCGCGGCATAATTCCAATATAGCCAAAAAGCACACCACCAGTTTGGGAATGCCATCATTTTTTACATCGAACAGTTGTGTAAACTCCAGCAACCGATCATCTTTCAAACGGCGCAGGATAATGCTCATGTGCTCCCTGACAGACAGTTCGGAACGCCCTATTTTATGGTGCTTGAAATGACTGGCGCGTTTAAGTACATTACGCCAGGCCTCAGTCAAGTCATCCAGGCTCACTTCCGGTGGTTTAACCTGGCTGATATGCTGGTAGTAGGCACTTGCAACAAAAAGACCATCCCCTACCTTGGGCATTTCATCCAGCCGCTGCGCGGCCAGCTTGATCGCCTCATACTCCATCAGGCGCCTTACAAGTTCGGCCCGCGGATCACTTTCATCGTCTGCCTCAACAGGCTTCGGTAACAGCATGCGAGATTTAATCTCGATCAGCATAGCCGACATCAAAAGATAATCGCCCGCCAGCTCCAGCTTGATTGCACGCATTTTTTCCACATACTGCATATATTGACGCGTTAAATCCGCCATCGGGATATCCAGAATATCCAGGTTATGCTTACGAATCAGGTACAACAGCAAATCCAGTGGGCCTTCAAACGACTCCAGGTACACCTCCAATGCATCGGGTGGGATATACAGATCTTTAGGAAGTTCAGTAAACTCCTCACCCTTGATTTTTGCATGTAGTGGAGTTTCTATCACAATCAATACCTAACAGAGGCCTTTGTAAAAATAGACGAGCGTAGCGAAGACAAGGCAAAAATTGACGAAAAACCGGAATTTATGCTGTATAAATGAGGATTTTGAGTCAATTTTTAACACCGTATTCGCAAGCGCAGTCATTTGCACACAAGTCTCTAACTGTAATTTAAGCCCATCGCATCCCTTACATCGCGCATGGTTTCACGTGCGATTTTACGTGCTTTTTCACAGCCCTCGGCAACAATATTCTTAACCAGGCCTGGGTCTTCAGCATATTGTGCCGCGCGCTCCTGGATCGGCTTCAGCTCAGCCAGCACACCTTCAATCACAGGACCCTTGCATTCGATACAACCAATGCTTGCACCTTTACAACCTGACTGCACCCAGTTCTGGGTCGATTCATCTGAATAAATCTCATGCAATTGCCAGACCGGACATTTAGCAGGATCACCCGGGTCAGTACGCCGTACACGTGCCGGGTCAGTTGGCATTGTCTTGATTTTTTTCGCGATAGAATCTACATCTTCACGCAGTGAAATGGTGTTGTTGTAGGATTTGGACATTTTCTGGCCGTCCAAACCAGGCATTTTCGAAGCTGGAGTGAGTTTGTAGTCCGGCTCAATCAGAATAATCTTGCCACCACCTTCCAGATAGCCCAGCAGGCGCTCTTTATCACCCATGCTCATGCCCTGCTGCTCTTCAATCATGGCACGTGCAGTCTCCAACGCATCTTCATCACCGCTTTCCTGATAGGCTTTACGCATTTCTTCATAAAGCGCACCACGTTTACTGCCCAGTTTTTTAATCGCTGCTTCAGCTTTTTCTTCAAAGCCCTTTTCTTTACCGTAAATATGGTTAAAGCGTCGCGCGATCTCACGTGTAAATTCGATATGCGGAATCTGGTCTTCACCTACCGGCACCTGTGTTGCCTTATACATCAGAATATCTGCACTTTGCAGCAAGGGATAGCCTAAAAAGCCGTACGTTGACAAGTCTTTGCTAGATAACTTTTCCTGCTGATCCTTGTAAGTAGGCACGCGCTCCAGCCAGCTTAATGGCGTAATCATGGAAAGCAGTGTGTGCAGTTCGGCATGCTCAGGTACACGTGATTGAATAAAAATTGTCGCGCTGGCAGGATCAACTCCCGCAGCCAGCCAGTCAATCACCATTTCCCATACGCTTTCTTCAATGACTTCCGGCGTATCATAATGGGTGGTCAACGCATGCCAGTCAGCAACAAAAAACAGACACTCATGCTCGTGTTGCAAACGTACCCAGTTTTTAAGCACTCCGTTGTAATGTCCTAAATGCAGGTTACCTGTAGGGCGCATGCCCGATAAAACGCGTTCTATTGCCATGTAAAGAAAAACCCTAAATAAAATATGTTCTTATTATACTAATATATGCACAAAACCAAGCATCTGTTCAAATCTGGAAATTGCTTTTAAATTAAAACTAAAAAATGACAGCAATTACTCCATAAACCAAATTAATGAGCGGGCCCAGAATTCGGCCCAACACCCCACTAAACAACAGGATTATCAAAATAATAAAACCGTAACGCTCGATCTGTGCAAACGGACGCGCCAGACTCATAGGTAGCAGACTCACGGCAATGCGACCACCATCCAAAGGCGGTAACGGCAACAGGTTGAGCACCATTAACACGATATTGATCGAAACCCCTGCTTTACCCATTAAAGCCATCGGCAACGCAAAAGCGTCCGGTGCGTTTAAAGAAAGCTTCATCACCAACGCCCAGAAAACTGCCATCACAAAATTGGACGCCGGTCCTGCAGCCGCGACCCAAAGCATGTGTTTCTTAGGGTTGCGCAAGCGACGGAAATCTACTGGTACCGGCTTGGCCCAACCGAATAAAATACCACCCAGCATCACCGTCAACGCTGGCAGTATGATAGTACCGAACGGGTCTATATGCTTAAGGGGATTCAAGGTAATTCGCCCTGCCCTATCTGCCGTCATATCGCCAAAATATCTGGCGGCATAACCATGTGCTGCCTCATGCACGGTGATTGCAAAAATTACAGGTAATGCATAGATCACTATTTTTTGTATAACTGTTAAATCCATCAGGCTCTCTTAAAAATATAAAAAATAATTAATTGCGCTATTTTGCAGCAAAACAAGTTTCAAAGACCGAAAGGTACCAAAGCACCTAACCCTTCACGTTCCAGAACCGGGGTATCTCCAGTTAAATTAATTACCGTAGTGGCGCCTGCAGGGCAATGTTCAACATTAATCACCAGATCAACCATATGCTCCAGACGGTCACGAATTTCCCATGGCTCAATACTTGTCATATCTTCATCCGGCAAACTCAGCGTCATGCTTAGCAGTGGTGCATCTATTGCCTCTAATATGGCTTGCACGACCGTGTGGGGCGAAACCCGTATGCCAATAGTGCTGCGCTTGGGATGCTGTAATTTGCGCGGCACTTCACGCGTAGCATTCAAAATAAAAGTGTAAGTGCCTGGCGTATTTGCTTTAAGTAAACGGAACTGGCTATTATTCACTATCGCATAATTACCCAGTTCGCTTAAGTTGCGACACATCAAGGTAAACAGATGTTTATCATCCACACCACGAATCTGGCGGATTCTGGCCTGCGCAACAACATCGCCCAGCATACAGCCTAACGCATAACCAGAATCAGTTGGATACACAATTACACCGCCGTTGCGCAGAATATCGGCGGTTTGCCCGACCAGACGGGCTTGCGGGTTATCCAGATGAATATTGAAAAACTGTGACATATTTTTTTATCTGCACTTATTATTTGTTTGGTTAAGAAGCGATCAAAGCATTAACTTCCGGCCAGTCCTGCCATACCGGGATACAGTTGCCAGGTAATTCCGGCAAACGTCCCATTCCCATAAAACTGATTCCCTTGCCATGATAATCCGAACCCTGCGAAGCTTTTAATCCAAACAGCTGTGCATATTTAGCATACTCGACATATTGCGCTGCAGTATGGCTACCAGTCACCACTTCAATTGCAGTGCCGCCCAGCCCCCTGAACTCTTCCAGCAATAACAGCATATTGGTTCTCTTGATTTCATAGCGCCCGGGATGTGCCAGAACCGCTACACCACCGCTGCCAATAATTAAATTAAGCGCAGATTCCAGATTCATCCATTCATGATTTACAAACCCCGGTTTACCTTTCACCAGATATTTCTTGAATACCGCCTTAGGGTCTTTGGCATAGCCGCGCTCCACCAGAAATCGCGCAAAGTGCATGCGCGTTAAAATACTTTGCTGTGCATATGCTGAGGCGGCCTCAAAACTACCGGAAATGCCTGACTTTTCAAGACTTAATGCCATTTGCCTGGCGCGCTCAAGGCGGCCCGTACGCACCGCTGACAGCCCAGTTTTCAAAGCAACATTATCCGGGTTAATATTAAGACCGACTATATGCAGCGTACACTTTTTCCAGGTAACCGAGATTTCCACGCCATTAACCAGTTTAATGCCATGCTGAACTGCAGCCTGCTGCGCCTCGACCAAACCATCTATATCATCATGATCTGTCAACGCAAGTACGCGCACGCCGTTATTCGCAGCATGCGCTACCAATTCCGACGGGGAAAGCAGGCCATCCGAAATATTAGAGTGTGAGTGAAGATCAATCATTAAAACATTTGTAACCAGCGCATTACGCCTGCATTACACCTGGAAGGTACATAAAGATACATAAGAGGTAAAAATACCGTTTAACCCATCGCATTTACGCCTTGCAGCGCATTGCTAATCATAGCAAAATAGCGCTCTTGTCTAAAGCATTGTTTTAAATTTGTTTTTGGCATTTTTATTAAAGAAGCTACCTATTTAAGAGCCTATATGAAGTTTTTGTTTGATTTGTTCCCGGTTATCCTGTTTTTTATCGCCTTCAAATTTTTTGGAATTTTTACAGCGACTGCTGTTGCAATGATCGCCACGATTGCGCAGATTATTTATGTCAAAGTCCGTCACGGTACAGTCGACAAAATGCTCATGATGAGCGGCGTAATTATCACCGTATTTGGCAGTGCCACCCTTCTGCTCAAAGACCCGCAGTTCATACAGTGGAAACCAACCATTCTTTACTGGATTTTTACCGCAGGCCTGCTGGGCTCCCAATTATTTTTCAACAAGAACCCGATGCGCAGCCTGATGGAAAAACAAATCAGCCTGCCTGATGCCATCTGGTCCAAACTGAATTTTGCCTGGGCCATGCTGTTTTTAGGTTTAGGGTTCCTGAATCTTTATGTTGCCTATCATTTTTCCCAAGATATCTGGGTTGACTTCAAACTGTTCGGCATTACAGGCATCATGTTTTTATTTATCATTCTGCAGACAGTATTTATCAGCAAGTACTTGCCTAAAGAAGATTCAGACGGAGACTCAAAATAATGTGGTATGCAATTATTGCTGAAGATGCACCAGACAGTTTGGAGAAACGCCTGCAAGCCCGCCCCGGACACTTGGAACGGTTAAAAGCCCTGCAGGATGCCGGGCGCTTGCTATTGGCTGGCCCTTTCCCGGCAATTGACAGCAACGACCCAGGCACAAATGGCTACACTGGCAGCTTGATCGTAGCTGAGTTTGACAACCTGGATGCGGCAAAAGAATGGGCGGACAATGACCCATTCATTATTAACGGTGTCTACCAGCAGGTAACAGTCAAACCTTTCAGAAAGACCTTGCCATAATGTCACTTGCTGATGATATCAAAGTACGCTTGCAGCCTTTAGAGCCAGTCACCCTGGAAATTATCGACGATAGCGCATTGCATGCCGGACACAAAAGCAGTGGTGGTGGCGGGCATTTTACGCTTCATATAACAAGCTCGCATTTTTGTGGGAAATCGCTGATAATGCGTCACCGTCTTATTTATCAAACGCTTACGGACCTGATGCCCCATAAAATACATGCATTAAGCATCCAAGCGACGGCAACGGATGAAATATAAACTGTTATTTTGCTTTTAATATTAAATTCAACACCTTAGGGATTTTTACATGAAATTCACAAAAACTTTAATCACATTAGCTATTTTGTCTCTAGCTCCATCGGCTTTTGCTGCCGATGCTGTAGCAACTGTGAACGGCAAACCAATCAAACAGTCTATTTATGATGTTATTACTAAAGATATTTCAGCAAACGGCCAGAAAATCGATGACAACACCAAAAATGCCATTATCAATGAGCTGGTAAGTTCTGAACTGATTTATCAGGAAGCACAAAAATTAGGGCTTGATAAGCAGCCGGATTTTTTAGCGCGCGAGGAATTAGGCCGCCGCAAACTGCTAACCAGCATGTTCCTGCAAGACTATGTCAAGAAAAATCCTGTCTCAGACGCTGATACCAAAGCCGCATATGAACAATACAAAAAAGCCTATGGCGATAAAGAATACAACGCACGCCATATCTTGGTAAAAACTGAAACTGACGCCAAGGACATCATTGCTCAGTTAAACAAAGGCGCTGACTTTGCAAAACTAGCCAAGGAAAAATCAATTGACCCTGGTTCAAAAGATAAAGGCGGTGACTTGGGCTGGTTCTCCCCTGCCTCTATGGTAAAACCATTCAGTGATGTTGCAGCTAATATGCAAAAAGGCTCCATATCAGCCAGCCCGGTACAAACTCAATTTGGCTGGCACGTAATCAAGTTGATTGATACACGCCCGGCACAACCTATGGCCTATGACAAACTTAAAGATGGTTTGCAAAAGAACCTTCAACAACGCAATCTAGAAAAACTTATGGCTGATCTACATAACAAGGCAAAAATCGAGATCGCTAAATAATCTTGTTAAATTTTCCTTGATGTTAAGTAAAAAGGCCCGGTTTAGGGCCTTTTTATTTGCTAAAAACTCCATTATACGCACACACTTAATTATCAAACTATGCGATAATAAGAACCATTATCATTTAAAAAGCAAATATTTACTTAAATAATATGCAGCCTTTATCTCAATTAGCAACTGGCCAGCAAGCAGTTATTTCCGCAATTGAAGCGGAAGAATCGCTATTTCACAGGCTATCTGCCTTGGGGTTTCGGGTAGGCAAGCCATTAAGTATTATGCGTCGTGCAAGTTTTAACGGCCCGCTTCAAGTGCGACTCGGGACAACAGATGTTATCCTGCGCGCTAGCGAAGCTTCACATATCAAAATCAACCCCATCTAGAGTCAGTCAATATGAAGCGCATTGCTCTATTAGGAATGCCTAATACCGGAAAATCTACCTTATTTAACCGTATCAGCGGCGCGTCTGCACGAGTGGGAAACTGGCCTGGCATCACAGTGGACCTGTTGAGTGCAAAAATTCTGCTTGGTGGCCATATTGCAGAACTGATTGACCTGCCGGGTATATATGATCTGCATGGCTTTTCTGAGGATGAGCAGGTAGTCAGGCATTTTTTAACAAACAACCCTTTTGACTTGCTCATCGTGCTGCTGAACAGTACACAAATCGAGCGCCAGCTTTCATTACTGCTGCAATTAAAAAAACTCGGCGTACCTATTGTGCTTGTTCTGAACATGGCAGATGAAGCAAGGCGTGCCGGAATCACAATTGATACGGAAAACCTGGCAGCAGCATTAGCATTGCCAGTGATATCCATCAGTGCCAAATACGGTGAGGGATTGCCTAAAGCACTGACAACCGCAGCACACATACTCAATGAGCAAAAAGCCACCACCAATCCGAAAAGCATTAATCTGCTGTTGCAGGAAGAAAGCCTGATTGAGCGCGAGATGGAAGATTTGATACAAAAACATGTACAAATTCCAGCAACACTCACTGATTACACCACGGATAAAATCGACAGGATACTGCTACACAAATGGCTAGGATTGCCTATGTTTTTTGCTGCCATGTTCCTGTTGTTCCAATTCATTTTCACAGTGGGCGGTCCTTTGCAGGATGGTCTTGCATGGGTATTAGACCTTGTGCGCAGCAGCATGCTTGAACCATTGTTCAGCACAAGCCCTGAATGGCTAAAAGGCTTGATGTTAGATGGTATATACAACGGTATTGCGACTGTAGCTGCTTTTGTACCGATCATCGTGCTGTTCTTCCTGGTGATGTCAATGGTTGAAGACAGTGGCTACCTGTCACGCGCCGCGTTCCTGATGGATGCACTCATGGCAAAAATGGGACTGGATGGTCGCGGATTTGTCATGATGCTGATGGGTTTCGGCTGCAATGTACCGGCCATTATGGGTACACGCATCATGCGTTCACGCCCGATGCGTCTGCTAACCATGCTGGTTATCCCATTCTCTCTATGCTCTGCACGCCTGCAGGTGTTCATTTTTATGATAGCGGCCTTATTCAGCACTAAACATGCACCAATCGTACTATTCTCGCTCTATGTCATGAGTTTTTTGACCATGTTCCTGACTGCTGTACTGTTCCAGAACCAATATAAAAACTCCGAGCCATTTATACTGGAACTACCACCATACCGCTTCCCCACCCCCCGACAAATCGTTTTGCGTGGCTGGCAGGAAGTAAAACACTTTTTAAACCGCGCCAGCAAATTCATTATTCTGGGCGTAATACTGGTCTGGTTACTAACCAACTTCCCTAGCAATGTGGCTCCTGCCAGTGTTGGCACGTATGCAGGCCAGATTGGTGTATTCTTCGGTCCAATACTTGACCCTATAGGCATCAATCACGAACTGGCAATTGCGCTCATTTTCGGGTTTGTAGCTAAAGAAATTGTAATTGGCGCGCTAGCCGTGATTTATGGTATGCAAGGTGATGCTCTGATGTCGCAAATTGCTGGCCAGATCGACTGGGTACAAGCAATGAGCTTTATGTTGTTTACACTGATTTATACCCCGTGCCTATCAACCATTGCCACGATTAGAAATGAATCTAAAAGTACTGCATTTATGTGGTTATCAATCGCTTGGTCATTAGGCTTAGCCTGGATTGTAAGTTTTGTGTTTTATCAGGGTGCGAGAGCGTTGGGATATTGATATCGCTGCAATCCAACCAAGTGTAATCAGGCTCTGAATATAAAGTAGACAGCGCCCATTAAACACAGACCAGCCCATAAAAAATCGAGTTTCATTGGCTGATGCATATAAAATACCGCAAAAGGCACGAACACAGATAGCGCAATTACTTCTTGCAGAATTTTAAGCTGCGAGACTGACATTACCGTAAAACCGATGCGGTTTGCAGGCACTTGAAACATATACTCAAAAGCGCTATGCCCCAGCTTGCCAGTGCAGCAATCAACCAAAGCCTGTTGTTAAGGTTTTTTAAATGCGCATACCAGGCAAACGTCATAAAAACGTTCGAAATGGTCAGTAAAAGTATAGTTTTAAAAATTACTGGCATACTAGAACATAAGCGCATTGAACGCTTTAATGAAGCGAGAACCCGCTCTAGCAAAGACAGTACAAATAGTACAGTAAGCTAAAGCAATAAAATTATCGCCTCATCTAAACTAAACGGCAGCTTCGCCAGTTTCACCAGTCCGGATACGTATCACCTGCTCAACCGAGCTTACAAAAATCTTGCCATCACCGATTTTACCAGTGTGCGCAGCCTTAATAATTGCATCTACAGCTGAATCCAGAATGGTCTCTGCAATTACTAGCTCAAGCTTAATTTTCGGCAAAAAATCAACAACATACTCAGCGCCGCGATAAAGCTCGGTGTGGCCTTTCTGACGACCAAATCCCTTGACTTCTGTTACGGTTAATCCATTCACACCGATTTCTGACAGTGCCTCGCGCACATCATCCAATTTAAATGGTTTAATAATAGCTTCGATTTTCTTCATTCTAAAGGCTCCTGGAACTTCCAATTTAAATTGCTTATTTAAGATTTTTCTATAACTGCTTAGGCTTCATTTAGTTCAGCTTACCAGAAATTGGAAAGCTTAGCAGTGACCGGATAACGCCTGTCTTTGCCAAAACCTCTATGTGTGATGCGTACGCCTACCGGCGCTTGACGGCGCTTATATTCATTTCTGTCGATCATAGCAAGCACTCTGCTTACATCGGTGGCGGAGTAACCTTGTGCAATAATATCTTCACGTCCGAGGTCATCTTCAACATAAGCCTCAATAATACCGTCCAATATATCATAAGGTGGCAAGCTATCCTGATCCAGCTGGTTTGCGCGCAGTTCTGCTGAAGGTGGCCGCGTAATAATGCGTTGCGGGATAACTCTGGATAGGCTGTTACGGTAATTACACAGCTGATATACCATAGTTTTAGGCACATCCATTAATAAGGCAAAACCACCCGCCATATCACCATACAAAGTGCAGTATCCCACAGCCATCTCGCTTTTATTGCCAGTGGTGACTACAATGCTGCCAAACTTGTTTGATAATGCCATCAATAACATGCCACGAATCCGTGCCTGCAGATTCTCTTCCGCAGCATCAAACGGCAGATCATCAAACTGCGAAGCCAATGCTTTAAGATAGTGATCAAACAGGTCTTTAATTGCAATTTCACTATATTTCACACCAAGCGTATTCGCCATCTCGCGCGCATCATCAATACTCATATCCGCAGTAAATTCAGAAGGCATCATGACCGCATGTACTTTATTCGCACCTAATGCATCAACAGCAATTGCTAACGTTAGTGCAGAATCTACGCCTCCCGACATCCCCAGCACCACACCAGGAAAGCCGTTTTTATTAACATAATCAGTCAATCCTAGTTTCAAGGCAGCATAAATGGAGGCCTCTATCGTTAACGGCTTGGCAACTGGGCCGGTCACTGGCTTTGCATGTTCGAATTCGACAATTTCCAGTCTTGATTCAAATGCAGGCAGTTCATGTGTTAACTCACCATTCGCATTGAGCACAAACGAAGCCCCATCAAACACCAGTTCATCCTGCCCGCCCACCATATTGGCGTAGACAATCGGCAAACGGGTATCTGCCACACGCAGACGGAGTGTTTCCTTGCGTGTAAATTGTTTTTCCATGTGGAAAGGTGAGGCATTCAAAACAAGCAACAATTCTGCCCCTGCCTTTTTACTGGCCACTGCAGGGCCTGCTTCCCAGACATCAGCACAAATCAGCACTCCAACATTGATGCCTTGGTGCGGAAACACCAAGGCGTCACGGCCAGCAGTGAAATAACGTTTCTCATCAAACACCGCATAATTGGGAAGTACATGCTTGTGATAGGTTGCAAGCACCCTCCCGTCCTGTAACACAGATGCCGCGTTAAAACACTCTCCATCTACTACATTCGGATGCCCTACGATTACTGTGATTCCAACAAGTCTTGCTGCAAGTGCAATCAATGCTTGGTCACATGCCTCAAGAAAATCGGTACGTAACAATAAATCTTCAGGTGGATACCCGCATAAAGAAAGCTCTGGTGTCAAAACCAGAGTTGCTCCTTGTGATTTCGCCTGTATCGCTTGCTGGATAATTTTTTCTACATTGCCAGCCATATCCCCTACGATACAATTGATTTGGGCGATTGCGATTTTCATTAATTGAGGTTTTTTCTAATTAAAAAGCTAAAACGAACTTAATAACTGCCGCCTGCATCTTTAATCAACTTGATAATTTCAGCATTCTGCGCTTTAAGTGCATAGACTAATGCTGTTAAACCATACAGGTCTTTGGCTTTGACTTTGGCATTGTTTGCGAGCAGTAACTTCACCATATCAGCATTATCATTATCAACTGCAATATGCAGCAATGGCGTTCCTTCAGCGTCATGATTATTAACATCCGCACCGGCGGCTACTAATACCTTGGCAACCTCAACCTGGTTCTTTTTTACAGCCCAGGTCAAAGCAGTCCACTTGGAAAAATCTTTCTGGTCGACTGCTGCACCACGCTTAATCAAGGCATCCACTACTGGTGCATAACCACCACGTGCCGCAATCATTAATGCGGTAACACCCAGCCTGTCGCGAGCAGCCAAATCAGCTTTATTATCAAGCAATACCCCTACAGTCGCAACATCCCCGCCCTTGGCAGCATGCATCAACACAGATTTACCATCATCACTTTTTGTATTGACATCCACACCATGCTTGATCAGCAACTCAACCATAGATGAATAACCAGAATTTGCGGCCAAGCCAAACGCACTCCAGCCTGCACCGTCTCTTACTTTAAAATCAGCCCCTTTATCCAGCAATACTTTTGCTGAAGCAATATTATTTTTCTTGGCCGCGTACATTAAGGCAGTCCAGGCGCCCTTGTCCCTTGCGTCAATGTCAGCGCCCTTACCAATCAGCGCAGCTACGACAGCCGCTTGATCTTTACGCGCCGCATACATTAAAGCTGTCAAACCGTCTTCATCAACCACATTCGGATTTGCGCCACTGGTGAGCATCGCATTAACCGTATCCAAATCCCCTTTCGATGCAGCAGTCAGCAGGTAGGGAATATTCTCGGTAGCCAATACAGGTTGCGTAACGGCAACAAACGATGCCAACAATAAGGTAATGAAACCTTTAACTAGTACATGTATGCGATTCACTCAGATATCAGCCTTATCATTACAACTTGTTATTGATAGCAGCCAGCACAGCATCACCCAAACCTGCCGGTGAACTCGCCACAACTGCCCCTGCCACTTCCAAAGCGCGAATTTTATCCGCCGCTTTACCGCTACCGCCTGAAATAATTGCGCCAGCATGCCCCATACGTTTACCGGCTGGAGCAGTTTGCCCTGCAATATAAGCAGCTACCGGTTTAGTCACATTACTCTTGATAAATTCAGCCGCAGCCTCCTCATCCGAGCCACCTATCTCCCCTACCATGATAATGGCTTCAGTTTCAGGGTCAGCCTCAAACATCTGCAAGCATTCTATGAAGTTAAGCCCCTTGATCGGATCACCGCCGATGCCAACACATGTACTTTGCCCGAGATTCAGAGCCGTAGTCTGGTGCACTGCTTCATAAGTCAGCGTTCCAGAACGTGATACTACACCTACTTTACCACGCTGGTGGATACTGCCAGGCATAATGCCAATCTTGCACTCGTCTGGTGTAATTACACCCGGGCAATTTGGCCCGATCAATTTTGTACCGTTTGCGCGTAATGCAGCCTTTACATTCAGCATATCCAAGACAGGAATACCTTCAGTAATACAGATAATCAATTCGATACCGGCATCACTTGCTTCAAGAATTGAATCAGCGGCAAATGCAGGCGGTACATAAATCACACTGGCATTGGCACCAGTAGTGTTTACCGCATCTCGCATGGTATTAAAAACAGGCAACCCAAGATGCGGCTGACCGCCTTTACCCGGTGTTACACCACCCACCATCTGTGTGCCATAAGCCAAGGCCTGCTCAGAATGGAAGGTACCTTGCTTGCCGGTAAAACCCTGACATAAAACTTTGGTATTTTTATTGACTAAAATACTCATGCCGCCACCGCCTGACCATTAACTGCTTTTACGGCCTGCTGTGCAGCATCGGTTAAACCTTCTGCTGAAATGATGTTAAGCCCGCTTGTTTGCAACATTTTTTTTCCTAAATCCACATTAGTACCTTCTAAACGCACGATGACAGGAATTTGCATGCCGACCTCTTTCACGGCAGAAATAATGCCTTCTGCAATAATGTCGCAACGCATAATGCCACCAAAGATATTCACCAGGATTGCTTTGACATTGCTGTCTGCCAGAATAATCTTGAAAGCCTTGGCTACGGTCTCTGCAGTTGCACCACCGCCTACATCCAGGAAGTTAGCCGGCATCCCGCCATGCAGCTTGATCAAATCCATGGTTGCCATTGCAAGGCCAGCACCGTTCACCATACAGCCAATATTGCCATTCAGTGCAATATAGTTCAGGCCGGCATGGTGTGCTGTGGCTTCCTTGCTGTCTTCCTGACTCCAGTCACGCTGCTCGGCCAAAGCTTTCTGGCGATAAAGCGCGTTATCATCCACACTCATTTTGCAATCCAAAGCGAACAGCTTGCCATCCGCCGTCACGACCAATGGATTGATTTCCAGCAATGCTAAATCGTTCTCTTTGAATAAACGATAAAGACCTTTTAACAATCTGGTAAACGCGCCAATCTGGTCACCGCTTAAATCCAGCTTAAAAGCCAAATTCCGCGCCTGAAAATCTACCAAGCCATTTAATGGGTCACACACTTCCTGCAGAATTTTTTCCGGGCTAGTATGCGCAATTTCTTCAATATCCATACCGCCAGCTACTGATGCAACTACAACGATGCGCTCCAGCGTTCTATCGACTAGCATAGACAGGTACAACTCCCGTGCAATTGGCAGGGTTTCTTCAATCAGCACCTGATTCACAGGCTGGCCATCCGGCGCATTCTGGTAAGTTACCAATGTTTTGCCTAACAACTCAGTCGCAACATTCTGTGCCTCTGTTGCAGACTTTACAACCTTAACACCGCCGGCTTTGCCACGGCCGCCAGCGTGCACTTGAGCTTTAACCACCCATGCATCACTGGCAATTTCGGAAGTTGCAGCTACGACCTCATTGGCTGCAGCAACAACCTGACCACGAGGCACAGGAATGCCATATTTCTGTAATAGCGCTTTGGCTTGATATTCATGCAG
>JALRGX010000128.1 GCA_023259635.1 Methylotenera sp.
AATAAATTAGTGGCGCACTTTGCGCCGCCAGCCATCATCGATCGCAGTATTTATCAACCCCCTGCTGAGCTTGAGCCTTACCCGCAGCCAAATCTTCTTCACTCAAGTATTTACGCTCTCCATTTTCATCGGTAGACACAAGCCGACCACCGTTCTTATACATTGCCAAATCCCTTTTGGCAGCAGCACAACTTTCTTGCCGGAACTTCAATTCAGCCTGCTTAGCTTCATCAGCCTTTTTCTGCGCCTCCGCCTCTTGAGCGCGTTTAGCTGCGGCCTCCTCTTTACTTAGCGGTGCTGGTTCTTTAGAAGTTGCCGCTCCTTCTTTATCAACAACAGGGGGTGATCCATTTACAACAGGCGCAACGGATGCTTTAGGAATTTTTTTACCTATGGCTTCATTTTTAATATTGGATGGCGGCGGCACATCACTATAGCGGATGCTGCCGTCTTTATCTTTCCACTTGTAAATTTCAGCATGCGCTGATGACGGCAGTATAGCTGGCAACAATAATGCCAAAACGAATAACGATCCCACTTTCATAGCATCCCCTTTTTTATATTTATCATGTTTCTGCACATGTTATTGTTTATTAAATTGACAATCAATACGACTATATACTTAGTGGCATTTAATTAAAAAATATTTTATGTTATCAAAAATATATTCAGCCTCTCGCTAAGCTTCACATAACTCTGTATAATTTCGTTTTGGGTAAAAGGATTTACGAATGCGTTTACTGCAACAAGCACTTACATTTGATGATGTTTTATTAGTTCCGGCGCACTCTAACGTGCTGCCACGTGAAGTTTCTCTCAAAACACAACTTTCACGCAACATTCAGATTAACATTCCCCTGCTGTCAGCCGCAATGGACACAGTGACTGAAGCTCCCCTTGCAATTGCATTGGCACAAGAAGGTGGGTTAGGCTTTATTCACAAGAACATGACTGCAATGAAACAGGCTGCGCATGTGGCGCGTGTTAAGCGCTTTGAATCCGGCATAGTAAATGACCCCATCACTATTCAAAGCCACATGACAGTTCGTGATGTGCTTGCCCTGACACGTACACATAAAATTTCAGGCATTCCTGTTGTAGATAATGGAAAAATTGTTGGTATTGTAACCAACCGTGACTTGCGCTTTGAAACCAATCTCGATCAGCCTGTCAGCAACATCATGACACCACGCAGCAAACTGGTGACTGTGCGTGAAGGCGCCCCCAAAGAAGACGTAATGCGTTTATTACACCAGTATCGTCTGGAACGCGTATTGGTGATTGACGGTGACGACACATTAAAAGGCCTGATCACCGTTAAGGATATTCAAAAATCGACCGATCATCCAAATGCATGTAAAGATGCACAAGGCAGACTGCGTGTAGGTGCGGCTGTTGGTGTAGGTGAAGGCACCGAAGAACGTGTAGCTGCTCTGGCTGAAGCCGGTGTTGATGTTATTGTGGTTGATACCGCACATGGTCACTCACAAGGCGTTCTGGACCGTGTTAAGTGGGTTAAAAAGAACTATCCTAGCATTGATGTTATTGGTGGTAATATCGCTACGGCAAGTGCAGCGCTAGCTCTGGTAGATGCTGGTGCAGACGGTGTTAAAGTTGGTATTGGCCCAGGCTCAATCTGCACTACACGTATCGTTGCCGGTGTCGGCGTACCGCAAATCAGTGCAATTTCCAATGTTGAGGAAGCTTTAAGAGGCACTGGCGTACCATTTATCGCTGACGGTGGCATACGCTTCTCAGGCGACATTTCCAAAGCTATTGCCGCAGGCGCTTATAGCGTGATGTTAGGCGGTATGTTTGCTGGTACCGAAGAAGCTCCAGGCGAAATCGAACTGTTCCAGGGCCGCTCATATAAATCCTATCGTGGCATGGGCTCAATCGGTGCGATGGAAAAAGGCTCAAGTGACCGTTATTTCCAGGACAATAATAGCAACGCAGACAAACTGGTGCCAGAAGGCATTGAAGGCCGCGTTCCTTACAAAGGTAGCGTGTTGGCGGTGATTCATCAATTAATGGGCGGTCTGCGTGCTTCTATGGGCTATGTAGGCTGCTCTACGATAGAAGAAATGCGCAACAGGGCGGAATTTGTACAAATTACTTCTGCCGGTATGCGTGAATCGCATGTACATGATGTACAAATCACTAAAGAAGCGCCTAATTACCGCGTTGACTAATTCACTTAATTTTTAACTTTAAATACAGAGAACACAGAATCAGAGCCAACTCTGACAATGTGTTCTCTGTGCATTTTGTGGCCAACCATGACTCATTCCAAAATTTTAATCCTCGATTTCGGCTCTCAAGTCACCCAACTCATTGCACGCCGTGTACGTGAAGCGCATGTTTACTGTGAGATTCATTCATGTGAAGTTTCAGATGAATTTGTAAGAAACTTTGGTGCTGACGGCATCATTCTTTCAGGCAGCCATGCCAGCGTGTATGAAGAAGAAACCGACAAGGCACCACAAGCTGTTTTTGAACTGGGCGTACCGGTTTTAGGCATCTGCTATGGCATGCAAACCATGGCACAGCAATTAGGCGGCAAAGTAGAGGCTGGCCACAAACGTGAATTCGGTTATGCGTCAGTGCGCGCACATGGTCACTCTGCCCTGTTCCGCGATATTCAGGATGACACCAATGCTGAAGGTCACGGTCTGCTGGATGTATGGATGAGCCATGGTGACAAAGTAACTGAATTACCACCGGGCTTTAAAGTGATTGCAAGCAACGAGACAACCCCGATTGCAGCAATGGCTGATGAAACACGTAAATTCTATGCCGTGCAATTCCACCCGGAAGTAACGCATACCAAACAAGGTCAAGCCATGCTTAACCGTTTTGTGCTCGAAATCTGCGGCGCAAAACCTGATTGGATCATGAAAGATCATATTGCAGAAGCCGTTGACAAAATCCGTGCACAGGTTGGCGATGAAGAAGTTATTCTAGGCTTATCAGGCGGCGTTGATTCCAGCGTTGCTGCGGCATTGATTCACCGTGCCATTGGCGACCAACTCACCTGCGTATTTGTTGACCATGGCTTGTTACGCCTGGATGAAGGTAAGATGGTAATGGAAATGTTCGCCGGCCGTCTGCATGCAAGAGTGATTCATGTAGATGCCACAGAACAATTCATGGGCAAACTTGCCGGCGTGAGCGATCCTGAAGCCAAGCGCAAAATCATTGGCAATGAATTTGTTGAAGTATTCAAAGCCGAAGCCGCTAAACTGAAAGCCGGCGATGGCGGGCACAAAGGCGCAACCTTTTTAGCCCAAGGCACTATTTACCCTGATGTGATTGAATCAGGCGGTGCAAAATCCAAGAAAGCCGTTACGATCAAGAGTCATCACAACGTTGGCGGCTTACCGGAGCAATTAGGCTTGAAATTATTGGAGCCATTACGCGACCTGTTCAAGGATGAAGTACGTGAACTTGGCGTTGCGCTTGGCCTTCCTGCGGAAATGGTCTACCGTCACCCATTCCCGGGACCAGGTTTAGGCGTGCGCATTTTGGGTGAAATTAAAAAAGATTACGCCGACTTGCTGCGTCGTGCCGATGCAATTTTTATTGAAGAATTGCGCAACACCGTAGATGAAAAAACCGGCAAAACCTGGTACGACTTAACAAGCCAGGCATTTACTGTCTTCCTGCCGGTAAAATCAGTCGGTGTAATGGGCGATGGCCGCACTTATGATTACGTAGTGGCGTTGCGTGCAGTCGTTACCAGCGATTTCATGACTGCACACTGGGCAGAACTGCCCTATTCATTATTAGGCCGTGTTTCTAATAGAATTATCAATGAAGTACGCGGTATCAACCGTGTTGTATATGACGTTTCCGGCAAACCGCCAGCAACGATTGAATGGGAATAAGGAGTCACTATGAGTCGAGCATTTGTAAATGAAGAAAGATTTGAGCAAGCCGGTGGTGAAGAGCTTGTAGACCGCCCGATTAGCGAGCATCCTAATTACGTTACACCGACAGGCGCACTTGAGCTACAGACACAGGAAGCAACATTAGTAGCAGAACTGAATAAGCTCAAAGATGCGCACGACGATACTTTTTCAAAAGATAAGGTTGCAGAAATTGAACGTGACTTACGCTATGTTCGTGCACGCCTGGATTCAGTCATTTTAGTTGATCCAAAAACACAGAATCACGAAACAGTACTGTTTGGCGCAACTGTTGAAGTTGAAGATGAAGAAGGCAATCGTCATGCATTCCATATTGTGGGTGAAGACGAGGCTGATGCAACGATCAATAAGGTAAGCTGGGTATCGCCATTGGCCAAATCATTGATTGGCCACAAAGTTGGCGACACAGTTAACTGGCAACGGCCAGCTGGCAATGTAAACCTGGAAATCCTGGATATACACTACGAATCATGAATGTTAGCCAAGCAATATTAGAGCGCCGCTCGGTCAAAACGTATGATCCTCAGCATAAAATGACTGAGGAAGAAGTTACCAGGCTGATGTCATTGGCCATGCTATCGCCTACTGCATTCAATATCCAGAACTGGCGTTTTGTAGTGGTAACTGATCCGGTATTGCGCAAAGACATACGCGCAGTAAGCTGGAATCAGGCGCAGGTTGAAGAAGCCTCACTCCTGATCGTACTGACAGCAGACTTGAAAGCATGGGCAAAACAACCTGAACGCTATTGGCAAAATGCACCGCAACCAGTACAGGATTATCTGGTTCCCGCTATTGGCCAGTATTACTCCGGGAAAGAACTGGTACAGCGCGACGAAGCGATGCGCTCATGTGGCATGGCAGCCATGACAATCATGCTTGCGGCCAAAGAAATGGACTACGACACCTGCCCTATGGATGGTTTTGATTTTGATGCAGTCGCTAAACTGCTCAATTTACCGGACGACCATACACCAGTTATGTTCGTTGTAGTTGGCAAGGCACTAAAAGAGGCCCAACCTCGCGGTGGCCAGTTAAAAATGAATGAAGTTGTGGTTTACAACAAGTTTTAATTTTTAGCCGCAGATAAACATGGATAAGTCATTTACAGCTATTCAGTTTTTCATCAGCGTTTATCTGCGGCCGTTTCGTTTTTTAAAGAAAGTAATACATGTTAATTAGTAATAACATTACCATGCAGTTCGGCGCCAAGCCACTGTTTGAAAATATTTCAGTTAAATTTGGCGATGGCAACCGTTACGGTTTGATCGGCGCTAACGGCTGCGGTAAGTCTACCTACATGAAAATACTTGCGGGTGTACTAGAACCTACCGCCGGCAATGTAACGATGGACAACCACGAACGCATGGCTTTCCTGAAGCAGGACCAGTTCGCATACGAAGATCAGCGTGTGCTGGATGTAGTCATGATGGGCCATGAACAGATGTGGAAAGCGAATGAAGAAAAAAACGCAATCTATGCAAATCTGGAAGCGACTGAAGAAGATTACATGCGAGCCGCTGAGCTGGAAGCGGTGTTTGCCGAATATGACGGCTACACAGCGGAAGCACGCGCTGGCGAATTATTGCTAGGCGTAGGCATTCCAACTGAACAGCATAACGGACCTATGAGTGCCGTTGCGCCTGGTTGGAAACTTCGTGTATTGCTGGTGCAAGCACTATTCGCCAATCCAGACATTCTGTTACTGGACGAACCAACCAACAACCTTGACATTAACACCATTCGCTGGCTGGAAGACGTACTGAACAACCGCAATTGCACAATGATCATCATTTCGCATGACCGCCACTTTCTGAATCAGGTATGTACGCATACCTGTGACATGGATTACGGCAAACTCACAGTCTACCCGGGTAACTATGATGATTACATGGAAGCCAGCACAGCAGCGCGTGCGCAACAGGCTAAAGATAATGCCAAAGCCAAGCAGCAAATCGCCGACTTGCAAGACTTTGTGCGCCGCTTCTCAGCTAATGCTTCTAAAGCTAAACAGGCTACCAGCCGCGCTAAACAAATCGATAAAATCAAAATTGAAGAATTCAAGCCTTCTTCACGCCAATATCCGTTTATTCGTTTTGAATTTGATGACCGTGAGAAACTGCACCGTAATGCAGTTGAATTGAAAAAACTCAGTCATGGCTTTGACCATATCCTGTTCAATGATATAAACATGATGTTTGAAGCCGGTGAAAAAGTAGCCATCATTGGTGAAAACGGTATCGGTAAAACCACTTTCTTACGTTGCCTTGCCGGTGATTTACAACCTAAACATGGCGAAGTGAAATGGGCAGAAAAGGCTAAAATCGGCTATTTTGCCCAAGATCATGAGTATGAGTTTGAACAAGGTGAAGACTTGTTTGAGTGGATGTCTAAATTCACGCAGCAAGGCGATGATGACCAGACTGTACGCAGCATGCTGGGACGCTTATTATTCTCTGGCGAAGATACCAAAAAATCGGTAAAAGTACTGTCCGGCGGTGAAAAAGGCCGCATGCTTTACGGCAAACTGATGCTGGCACGTACCAACGTATTGCTGATGGATGAACCAACTAACCACATGGACATGGAATCCATTGAGGCACTCAATACTGCTCTAGATAAATACAAAGGCACACTATTCTTTGTCAGCCATGACCGCGAATTTGTGAGTTCTATTGCTACACGCATCCTGGAAATCAAAGCGGATGGCATTGTAGACTACACCGGTAATTACGAAGACTACCTGCTCAGCCAAGGTGTTGAATAGATCCGCATATTCATTTGCCTATTTCCCCAATAAGGCACCATGGCAACCATGGTGCCTTATTAACTTCCCCCCGTCATATTAGCGGAACATAAAGATTCATGTCCTACACCTCCGCCCAACACTGCCTGCAAGAAGTTTTTGGCTACACCGCTTTCCGCGGTGAACAGGAAGCAATTGTTAACCATATCATCAGCGGCGGTGATGCGCTGGTGCTGATGCCTACTGGCGGCGGAAAATCCCTTTGTTACCAGCTACCTGCACTACTGCGCGAAGGCGTCGCAATTATTATATCGCCACTGATTGCCCTCATGCAGGATCAGGTAGATACCCTGCAGCAGCTTGGCATCGCCGCCGCTTTTCTAAATTCCAGCCTGGATATGCAGGAAGCTGCAGCAATCAACAATCGCTTGCTGCAAGGCGATCTAAAAATCCTCTACGTTGCACCGGAAAGATTGTTAACTGGTAACTTTCAGTATCTGCTAGAGCAGCTTGATAGCCGTATTGGCATCGCATTATTTGCCATAGACGAGGCGCACTGCGTGTCACAATGGGGCCATGATTTCCGTCCGGAATACCGCAAACTCACTATATTGCATGAGCAATTCCCACACGTACCGCGCGTTGCGCTGACTGCAACTGCCGATACGCCTACCCGTGCCGAAATAGTCGAACGACTTAATCTGGAAAATGCGCATCAATTCGTTGCCAGCTTCGACCGCCCCAACATCCGCTACCGCATCACGCAGAAAAACAATGCACGTCAGCAACTGGAAGCTTTTCTGGAAGCGGAACACCCGAACGATGCCGGAATTGTGTATTGCCTGTCACGCCGCAAGGTAGAAGAAACTGCTGAATGGCTGAAATCACGTGGCTGGAACGCATTACCCTACCATGCCGGACTTGACGCGGCGATCCGCAACACCAACCAGCGCAAGTTCCTGCGCGAAGAAGGCATCATTATGGTGGCGACGATTGCGTTTGGCATGGGTATAGATAAACCCAATGTGCGCTTTGTAGCCCATCTTGATTTACCTAAAAGCATGGAGAGCTATTACCAGGAAACAGGCCGGGCCGGGCGCGACGGCTTACCTGCCAATGCATGGATGACTTATGGTTTAGGCGATGTGGTCAGCATGCGCCAGATGCTGGATTCCGGCGACGCACCTGAGGAGCGCAAACAGGTTGAAAGAAGAAAACTCGATGCCCTGCTCGGCTACTGCGAATCTACCGGCTGCCGTCACCAGACCATACTGCGCTATTTTGGTGAACAGCATGATGGCAACTGCAATCAATGTGACAATTGCCTGGAACCGGTTGACACCTGGAATGCAACCCAAGCTGCACAGATGGCACTCTCCTGCGTTTACCGTACCGGACAAAGATTTGGCGTTGTACACCTGATTGACGTACTGCTGGGTAAAAGCACAGCGAGAATTGAGCAGCTCCAGCACCATCAGCTCAGTACTTTCGGCATTGGCAAGGCATTATCACAGCAGCAATGGAGCAGCGTGTTTCGCCAGCTAATAAGCGCAGGTTATCTGGAGGCCGATATCGAGGCTTATGGCGGCATCAAACTTACTGAAATGGCACGTCCGGTATTACGCGGCGAAATTGAGGTATGGCTGCGCCGTGATGACGATAACTTGAAACGAAAAGTCAGCAAAGCTGAACGTGGTGCACGGGCAAAAGAAGGTTATGCAGAAGCCAATGAAGATCCGCTCTGGCATGCACTCAAAGCCAGGCGTACCGAGCTCGCACGGGAGCAGGGAGTGCCGCCATACGTTATTTTTCACGACAGTACATTGCTGGAAATCCTTAACCAAAAACCCGGAAACCTTGTGGAAATGGGCTACATAAATGGTATCGGCCAAGCAAAACTGGCGCGTTACGGCGACGACTTTTTACAGGTATTGGAAGATTTTGCGAATGGCATTCAATAAACAATCATGACATATCAAAAATATCCGATTTAAGATTACCGTGAATTTAGCAAAGTGTTGTAAAATTACTTCCGGCGGGCCTCCCCGCATTGTGAGATAGCCAATCTGGTCAGGTGCGGAAGCAAGCAGCCACAACTATTGAGCAAGTGCCGGGGTTAAGGCTCGCCTCTTCTTTTGTAGATCATGTTTTATAACAAATATCACAAAAAAATCCGGCAAACTTACAGACGAAAAGATGTTTTTCAGCTAAAGTTCAGGCTATGTCATATCAAGTTCTAGCGCGCAAATGGCGCCCAAAATCCTTTGAAACACTGGTCGGACAAGACCATGTCGTACGCGCACTCACCAATGCTCTCGAACAGAATCGCCTGCACCATGCCTATCTGTTTACCGGTACTCGCGGCGTGGGCAAAACCACCCTCGCGCGCATTCTGGCAAAATCACT
>JALRGX010000012.1 GCA_023259635.1 Methylotenera sp.
AACCCAACACGTGGCTTGGCTAAAAAGAAAAAGAAGGAGTTGGCCGACGGAACAGTTGGCACACATTCAGACGACCAAGCGTCACCTTTCAAACGCAGAAGAGGACGGCCACGGAAGGTGGATATTGAAGAGATATATCTAGCGAATGGTATTGAGGCTATTTATAGATTTATTGAACTTGTTAAAACCCCAAATAACGTTGGTATTGCACTTGCAGATTTTAATAATGGCCAACTAACTCCAAATGTCATCCCTGAACATATCAATGATGAAAATAATAAACTGAAACAGTTTGCAAGAGGGTTTGCTGTAGAAGCTTTTCATAAATATGGTTTGGATTGGGCTAAGGCGTTTGATTTTACAACCTGGGGTGTTGAACAAAAGGTTCAGTTTTTAACATGTTTACCTTTTGATACTAAAACCATAAAGTTTGTTAAAGAGATATTGGGTGCTGATGAAAACCTTTATTGGAAGGCTACCTTTATCAATCCTTATCACACGGACATAGATTTGATATTTATTGTTGATAAATTACTTGAGGTGAAAAGAATACATTCTGCAATTGAAGTACTGCATCATAGGGTTAGGGAAGGTAAAGGCTTGGATATTGAAAGATCGGTTAAAGCCTTACTTTCAATAAATGATTCAGCAGATAACACTAATCAAATGAGTACTTATGACACACAAGAGTTGATTAAAGCGCTACAAGCAGACCCCAATACTCCCGAAGATGATTTATTCAAAGTTGAATGGTTTTATGTGCCGCTTTTAGATGAACTGCATGGAAATAAGCCAGTTATTTTGCAGAAGAAACTCGCTACAGAACCCCCATTTTTTGCCGAGTTGATGCGATTAATGTACAAGCCAAATGATGCTGACGATGATTACCCGAAACCTGATGAAGAGAAAAAGAGTCTTGCCACAAATGCATGGCGATTGCTTCAAAACTGGAAATTGCCACCAGGATTGAAAGAGGGTGTTTTTAACGCAGAAGATTTTAAGAGTTGGGTTGAAGCGGTGAAGAGCCAAGCGCTCATTGATAAGCGATATGAAATCTCGATGCAAGAAATTGGCAAGGTGTTTTATTACTATCCTGTTAGTGAAAATGGTTTATGGTTGCCAAAAGAAGTTGCTGAAGTTATTGATGGCAGAGATGCAGAAGACATGCGAATTGGATATGCTTTAGAAATCTATAACTCCAGAGGAGTGCATACAGTTGACCCTGAGGGTAAGCCTGAAATAGCTCTTTCAGAAAAGTGGAAAAAAAGAGCTGAAATTGCAGAAAATGAAGGTTATCCAAGGTTTGGTGCTAAATTGAGGGAGGTTTCAGAATCTTATATGCGTGAGGCCCAAAGAAATATTGATGAGTTCTCAAATTAGACTATAAATAAAGAAGGGGCTTAGCGGTTTATTTCTTAATAATTTGAGTATTTCAAGGTACATATTAACAGTCCTATGGTTAAAGTGAAACTCAGCTCGCGTAGGACGCACCACTTGCGGTGCGCCGTATGGTATAAAACACATTCGGCGTACTGCGCATTGCGCGAGTAACGCCCTACCAATCAACCTTGTTGGAATCTAATAAAGGTATATAACTTAAGATGAAAAATCCAGGAGAAATGCTGATTTACCAAAGTGACGATGGTCGTGTCCGCCTGGAAACGCGCTTGGAAAACGAAACGCTCTGGATGACGCAAAGCCAAATGGCAGAGTTGTTTCAAACCACGGTAGCGAACATCAATATCCATATCAAAAACATTTTTGATGAAGGTGAATTGTTTGAAGCGGCAACTGTTAAGGATTTCTTAATAGTTCGCTTGGAAGGTGAGCGCGACGTGCAGCTCGCGTAGGGCGCACCACTTGAGGTGTGCCGTATGATAAAAGTAATCACTACAACTAGGTAAGAATTACCCAAGATTTTTTAGCAAGAAAAATCGAGTTGCCTTCTGTCAGGAAAAGTGTATTATTTTTCTGACAAGATTTAACATTAAAAAACAATGCAACCTATTGAAAATAAAATAATTAGCAGGGTTTATGGCAACGGCAGGGGTTGGGCGTTTTGCAAGAATGACTTTATTGATCTGGGTAATGCGGATGCGATTGATAAAGCCTTAAGCAGGTTGGCGCAATCTCAGCGGGTCAGGCGCATTGCACGAGGTTTGTATGATTACCCGCGCTATAGTGATTTATTACAAAAAACTCTATCGCCCGACATTGACCAGGTAGCCAATGCCTATGCCCGCAAATTTAATTGGCGCATTGAGGTTTCCGGCGAATCTGCCCTCAATTTATTGGGGCTCTCCACACAAATACCCGCGCAATATGTTTACTTGAGTGATGGCCCCAGCAAAAGCTACGACATTATGGGCGTTGAGCTGAACTTTAAAAAATCCACCTTAAAAGACATAGGCTTTAAGCACCGTGAGAGCACGTTGATTGTGCAGGCACTTAAAGCGTTGGGAAAAGAACATTTATCTGAAAGTGTATTTAATAAAATCCGCGAGCGGATAGACGCTAAGAACTACGCCAAAATTTTGCGCGATACACAAGGCAGCACAGGCTGGATTTATGAGGCGATAAAGCAAATATGTAAGCACGGAAAATTGAGTAACGGCTAAATGGATAAAGTCGCCCGTTTATCACAAAAAGATCGTAGCGATTTGCTTGCTGAAACAGCAGCAGCTATGCGCACAACCCCTGCCATTACTGAAAAAGACTTTTGGGTTGTATGGGTGTTGAGTCGCATATTTGCCAATGCCGACTTGGCGCGCATTTTAAAGTTTAAGGGCGGAACCAGTTTATCGAAGGCTTTTAATTTGATTGGCCGCTTTTCAGAAGATATAGACCTGATTTTAGATTGGCGCGAAGTAACGCAAGGCAACCCTCATGCCGAACGCAGTAAATCTCAACAAATAAAGTTTAACGAAGCGACGAATGCAGAAGCCATAAAGTACATTGATACTGTGCTGTTCCCGCAGGTACAGAGATGCGTACCCGCATCAACCCTACCCTGCCCGCTGCCGCCTTGGATGAGGCGATTAAAACCGTACAGCGTATCAGCTCACCTGAGTTATTGACGAACAATGAAAGCTTTCATCGCTTACTGACTGAGGGCGTGAATGTCAGCTACCAAAAGGATGGCAACACGCGCGGTGACCTGGTGTGGCTGATTGACTTTGCCAACCCGGACAATAACGAGTTTGTAGTAGCGAACCAATACACCATCATTGAAAATAACCAGAACAAGCGCCCGGATATTATCCTGTTTGTGAATGGCCTGCCGTTGGTAGTGGTTGAGCTTAAAAACGCTGCCGATGAAAATGCCACGGTCAAAACCGCCTATGAGCAGATTCGTACTTACAAGGCCAGTATTCCCAGCTTATTCACTTACAACGGTTTTGTAGTGGTGTCAGATGGTTTGGAGGCGCGAGCCGGAACCATATCGGCGGACTTTAGCCGTTTCATGGCGTGGAAAAGTGCAGATGGTAAAACAGAGGCCTCCAAGCTGATTGGCCAGCTGGAAACACTGATTAACGGCATGCTGAATAAAGCGACGCTGCTGGATTTGATTCGCCACTTTATCGTATTTGAAAAGTCTTCTAAAGAAGATGCTAAAACCGGCCAAATCAGCATCAGTACGGTTAAAAAGTTGGCGGCGTACCACCAGTATTACGCGGTGAATGCGGCAATAGCATCAACTTTACGCGCCACAGCAGAAGTCAGCGGCGTAGCGCAGGAGCCAGCAAGTTATGGGCTGCCAGCCGTAAAGAACCAGCCCAAAGGTGACCGCAAAGCTGGTGTGGTGTGGCATACGCAAGGCAGCGGCAAGTCACTGAGCATGGTGTTTTACACCGGCAAGATTGTACTGGCCTTGGACAACCCAACTGTGGTGGTGATTACCGACCGTAACGACCTTGATGACCAGTTGTTTGATACCTTTGCAGCGTCGAGCCAGCTATTACGCCAGGAACCTAAGCAGGTTGAAGACCGCCAGCAGTTGAAAGAGCTGTTAAAGGTAGCTTCAGGCGGCGTAATTTTTACCACAATACAGAAGTTTCAGCCAGAAGAAGGCAATGTGTATGAAACCCTGTCTGAGCGCCGCAATATTGTGGTGATTGCCGATGAAGCGCACCGCACCCAATATGGCTTTAAAGCCAAAACTGTAGAAGATAAAAACGCAGCAGGTGAAGTGATCGGCCAAAAGATTGTATATGGCTTTGCCAAATACATGCGCGATGCCCTACCTAATGCCACCTACCTGGGCTTTACCGGCACGCCGATCGAGAGTACCGATGTAAATACCCCAGCCGTATTTGGCAACTATGTGGATATTTACGATATTGCCCAAGCGGTGGAAGATGGCGCAACTGTGCGCATTTACTACGAAAGCCGCTTAGCCAAAGTGCAGCTTTCCGACGAAGGCAAAAAGCTGGTGGCCGAGCTGGATGAAGAGCTGGATCAAGATGAGCTCACTGAAACGCAAAAAGCCAAAGCGCGCTGGACGCAGGTAGAAGCATTAATCGGCAGCAAACAGCGTATTCAGAATATTGCACAGGATATTGTGAGCCACTTTGAACAGCGTCAAGAAGTATTTGCCGGTAAAGGCATGATTGTGAGTATGTCGCGCCGTATTGCAGTTGAGCTTTATGATGAGATCATCAAGCTCAGGCCAGAATGGCATTCTGACGACATAAGCAAAGGTGTAATTAAGGTAGTGATGACTGCAGCGTCCAGCGATGGGCCGCAGCTGTCTAAACACCACACAACCAAGCAGCAGCGGCGAGCGCTGGCCGAGCGCATGAAAGACCCGCATGATGAGTTAAAACTGGTGATTGTGCGTGATATGTGGCTGACAGGTTTTGATGCACCAAGCATGCATACGCTGTACATTGATAAACCGATGCGTGGCCATAACCTGATGCAGGCCATTGCACGCGTAAACCGCGTATATGGCGATAAGCCCGCAGGTTTGGTGGTGGATTACCTGGGCATCGCAGCAGATTTAAAACAGGCGCTATCGTTTTATT
>JALRGX010000057.1 GCA_023259635.1 Methylotenera sp.
AGCGTCTGTTAGGTAATTGCGTCAAGGGGTTGTAAAAGGCCAGGTTATGTATTTTTTCAGAGGCTTCTTTACTAGCGGAAACATCTTCAAGCGAAGCTACGTAATTGGAGACTTCTCCTTTTTCATCTTTCACTGTATTGATAATCAGATATTCAGGATAAATTTCTCCATTTTTTCGTTTATTCCATATTTCACCTTCCCACGAGCCGTTATCTTTTAAAGTAGTCCATATGGCTTCGTAAAAGCTGCTGTCGTGCCGGTCTGAGCTTAGTATGTGTGGAGTGTTTCCAATTGCCTCTTCTGCGCTATACCCGGTAATTTTAGTGAACGCATTATTGACACGCAGAATGATGTTGTTTGCATCTGTAATGAGCATGCCTTTGGTTGTTTCAAAAGCCGTAGCTGCAATACGCTGATTGTATTCGGCTATATTTTTATTAATGGTAATGCTCGCCAATTGTGCTGATTCTTCAATCAGGGTTATATCAGCTTGCGTTGCTGTATGAGCATGACGATGATAAATTGCGAATGTACCTAGTACATCATGTTTTGCGGATAATATAGGCTGTGACCAGCATGCACCAAGACCTGCGCGGGCAGCTATATGTCTGAATGTTGCCCAGTATGGGTGTTTTGAAGTATCTTCGACTATTACACGTTCACCTGTAAAAGCGGCGGTGCCACATGAGCCTTGGCCGATGCCAATTTCTAGTCCATTAACTGCATTGTTGTAGAACTCTGGCAAGCTTGGGGCAACACCGTCCACTAGCCGCTTACCTTCATGGTCGAGCAGAAGTATGCTACACAGCATCTCAGGATGCATTTTTTCGATACCATTTACGATGGCGAGCAAAGTAAGTTGCATTTGTTCACCGTTGGCAAGCATTTCTAAAACTAGAGTACGTAAATTTTTATATTCTTCCTGAATTTTCCGTTCTGTAATATCCGTATGCATGCCTATCATCCGCAACGGATTACCGTTGGGGTCGCGGCTTACAATCAATCCCCGGTCTAGTATCCATTTATAATCTCCATTTTCACATAACAGTCTGTGCTCGCTGACATAAGCTGGAGATTCTCCTTCAAGATGCGCTTGTAGTAGTTCTAAAACATGAGATTTATCTTCAGGATGAACACGTTTCTCCCATTCATCCAATCCGTTTCCAATATCTGCCTCGGAATATCCAAGCATTTCTTTCCACGTCTTGGAAAAAAATACTTCACTTTTTGGGATATTCCAGTCCCAGAGCCCATCACCTGTGCCTTCTAAGGCAAATTTCCAGCGAAATTCGCTTTGCTTAAGTTCATCACTTTGCTTGCTCATGGTTTCCAATAAATGATTGAACCCATTAACAAGGTCGCCGATTTCGTTCTGGGTAGTGACTGGCAGCAGTTCAGGGGGGCGATTCGACTTGGATAAATCCGCTAGTTTTTTTACTGTTAATAACATTGGGAAAAGCTCGCGCCTTAGTATCCACCAGGTTAATCCACCAGCGAGTATGGTCATTAGAATGGTAGCGAATAGAATATGGAGATTAAGGTCACGTATCGGTGCAAATGCCTCAGCCGTTGGTAATGCTACAACAATACTCCATTCTGGAATGGGGATGGATTTGCTTGAAGCCAAAACTTCGACACCTGCCGCATTTACTGTGATCCCGGTTTCATCGCTTCCATTTAAATGGCGATCTATCAGCGGATTGATTCCTGGCGCCGGCTGTTGCTCCATGATTCTTTTCTTACCGGTGCTTGTAATGATTGTTCTTGATTTTTTATCTTGAAGTAAGAAATAACCAGTCCTGCCAAAGGGACTTACTGTAATGCTATCAAGAAAGTTTTTTCTATCTAGATTTGTTATTCCGGCAATAGCACCGATTATTTCACCCGTCTCATCCCGGATCGGTATGCCCATACCAATGATCGGAGCATTAAACACTCTGCTGATTACGGGGCGTCCAACGGTTCTCTTGCCTTCATGGATTGCTGAGCTTATGTAATCTCTATCAATATAGTTAACCCCTATACGTTTTATAGTATTGGGCGTCGAAGCGATTGTTGTACCATCTGATTTTGTTACATAGGCACCGGAATTAAAAGTTATGTTTAGAAGCCGCTTGTTATTGAGCAAATTCTGCACGGTAGATGGATTATTCAATGATATTACAGCAAGTTCATCCGCAATCATCTGGAGAGCGTCAAAGCGTTCCTGCAAGTCATGATTTATTTGCCTGGCAATAAGAGCTGCAATTGTAGATTGCCTGTCGCCCAGTCTTTGCGTAACGTCAGCTTGCAATTTTCGGCTTGCGTAAAAGGAAAGTGACCAAATTCCAAGCACAAAAATAGCCAGCGTGAATAAAGTTATTCTTGTTTTCAGCGACTGTAATTTCAATATAGTCATCTTAAGTGCTGTTATATAAAGTCACGACTGTCAGCTAATGATACTTTCTAAAATCAGGTAAGTACAATTAAAGTTTTTTTACTGTATTGGCGCTTTGACTAGCTTGATTGTTTGGAGGATCATATAACGCAATACATAATAATTTAATGTTTATACAATGATAGTCATATCAAAGTCACAAAAAGTTCTCAAAAAAAACAATGTAATGATAACTGGCAATTTAAAGTCAGAGAAGACTATGATTTTTGTGCATGGATTTGGTACAGATCAAACCGCGTGGAGTAAGGTCGCTCAAGCTTTCAGTAATGATTACCGTATAGTGCTCCTGGACAATGTAGGTGCAGGGAAGTCTGATATGCAAGCTTTTGTACAGAGCCGTTATCAGAAGCTCGATAAATATGCGGATGACGTTTTGGATATCTGTGATGCCTTGAATATCAAGAATGCCATTCTTATAGGTCATTCTGTGGGAGGCATGATCAGTATTCTGTCAGGAGTGCGATCACCGGAATGCTTCTCAAAAATTATTGTAATCGGTACTTCTCCCTGTTACCTTAATAGTGATAATTATTTCGGTGGTTTAACAAATGCAGATGTTCGGGATATTTACTATTCTATTCAACAAAACCATAGGGAATGGTCTTTTAATTTTGCTCGGATGGCTATGAAGAATCCTGATCAACCGGAACTTGTTAATAATTTTGCGAAGACGCTGATGGATATACCTGTTGAACGGATTTTAACGGTACTTCATTCAATATTTCAAATAGATTATCGCGAAGAAATCTCCAAGTTAAATGTCCGTTCATTAATCATACAAGCTCAAGAAGATAGTTTTGTTCCAATGCAGGTGGCTGAATTCCTGCATGAGAAAATTAAAGACAGCAAGCTGGAATTAATACATGCTGCTGGACATTTACCTCACATAACTTCGCCACAGATTGTTATTCCAGCTATATCCAAGTTTATAAATTAGTAGCGATTCAAGTTGCCATAACTCGCCAATAAAAAAGACTTACATTGATGGTATGTGAGTATTTATAGAAGCGATTCAATATGGCTACACGCTGCCTCTGCAAGCGCACCAAGGTGATAGCCGCCCTCAAGTGATGAAATAATGCGGCCCTGCGCATGCTGGTTAGCTACTTTTTTGATGAATTGTGTCATCCATGCATAGTCTGCATCCAGCAGTCTCATATCAGCTAATGGGTCGTCGGCATGAGCATCAAACCCAGCCGAGATATAAATGATTTCAGGCTTGAATTGATTTAGCGCAGGCAGAAACTCCAGTTCAAACACACGCTGAAATTCTTTGCCCCCGGATTTCGCCGGCAGAGGTATGTTGAGCATCCTGTCGCTGCGGGTGTCTGCCCCACGGTGCGGATAGAAAGGATGCTGGAAGGTTGAGCACAGCATCACGCGCGGATCGTTATTGAAAATATCTTCAGTACCATCGCCGTGATGCACGTCAAAATCAATAATCGCTGCGCGTTTGATGCCGTATTTTTCAAAGGCATGGGCTACACCAACGGCAATATGATTAAAAATGCAGAAGCCGGCACTGTTGGCGCGGCCGGCATGGTGGCCTGGCGGCCTGATACAGCAAAAGGCGTTGTTTGCCATGTTGCGCATGACTAAATCGGTCGCAAATACCACTGCACCGCTTGCATGCAGTGTGGCTGTCAGGCTCATAGGCCCCATCGCAGTATCGGGGTCTAGTTGCACTAAACCAGCTTTGGGAGATAAGGCGCGTATTCTTTGGATATATTCAGCAGTATGTACACGTTGTAGTTCCCTGTCTGTGGCCTGCGGCGCTTCATAAATATCCAGCTTCTGGTAAATACCTTTTTGGATGAGGGCATTCTTGATTGCGGTAATGCGGGCAGGGGATTCAGGATGGCTGCCATCCATGACATGTAATAGCGTATCGGGATGTGAAATGAATGCGGTACTCATGCTCCCTCCGGAAAGTCTTTGTTAGCGCAAAATACTAGCGTGAAATTTCAGTGCGCAGCATTTTGTATATCGCCAGCCTTTCTGCTGATATCTTATTGGCTGCGGCTGCCTCGGTAATGGCGCAATCCGGTTCCTGCAAATGTTTGCAGTTATTAAACCTGCATTTTCCTAAAAATGGCCTGAACTCGATGAATGCATGTTCAAGCTCATTGGTGCTCAGGTGGTGCAAACCGAACTCTTGCAAACCCGGTGAATCAATCAGAATGCTTTCTGCATCGAGATGGTATAAGTGTGCTGCCGTTGTCGTATGTTTGCCGCTATCGAGTACTGTGCTGACTTCCTGCGTGCGCACAGATTCATTAGGCAGCAGTGCGTTAATCATGGTGGACTTGCCCATGCCTGACTGGCCTACCAGTATGCTGACTTCGCCTTGTAAATACGGCCGTAGGCTGGAAATGTCCTGTTTGGCTGAGAGCGGCAATACCTGATAGCCGAGTGTAGTGTAAAGTTCGAGTTTTTGTTTTGCATTATCATTATCGGCTAAATCGCATTTGTTCAGCACGATTAGCGCTTTGATGCCGGCAGCCTCTGCTGCGATCAGGCAACGGTTTAGCAGCGCCTCATAAAAGCTGGGCTGGGTAGCCAGCACGATAATAATCTGCGTCACATTGGCTGCCAGCATCTTGCTTTTGAAGGCATTGCTGCGATAAAGCAGTGTGGCGCGTGGCTGGATATTTTCTATGACGCCTTCATGTTTGTCGGTAAGCTTTACAATGACAGCATCACCGCAGGCTACATCAGTTTTTTTGCCCCGGGTGACGCAGCTAATGCGCTGCTGGCTATCATTAAGTTCAACTTGATAGCGCTTGCCGTAAGACGCCACTACTGTACCCAGCAAGTCGTTATTCGCTTGCTTATTATTGTTATCGTGCACGCGTTAATTATTCTGTAAATTTGTAATAGTTCTGGTTAAGGTATTTTGCAACATTAAGCTCTTCGTCCTCAAACCACTTTAGGCCAAGCATGGTATTGCAATTGCGAATCTGCGCTACCAGACCTTTTGAGCTTTTAACCTTGCGGTAGTCACGCGTGTAAATAGCGGAGCCATCACCGCCAAAACTGGAAGCATGGCAATTGATGCAGTGTTTTTCAACCAGTGCCTTACCTGCATTTGCATCGGCAGTCGCGAAAGGCTCTGCTTGTGCATAGCCATTTATCAGTAATAAACCGGCGATTAAATATAGTGATTTCATATGCAGCACCTCTCAGTTGATTAGCTAGTATACGCCGCTAATTTTGAAATTCTAATACTTGCAGGTGGGTGCGAGTCATAAAATGCAGAATGCAGCGGATCTGGTGTTAATGTGGATGCGTTATCACGGTAAAGCTTCACCAATGCTTCTACCAAATGTTCTGCATTGGCATGTTTTGCGGCATAGTCATCTGCTTCAAATTCATTTTTGCGAGAATAGCTGGCCATGAGCGGACGCAGTAAGAACAGGAATACCGGTGATGCCAGCAGGAACAGCAGCAGGGCCATGTAATTACTTGCTTGCTCAACGCCAAGGCCAGCATAGAACCAGTCCTGGTTCATCAGCCAGCCTAATAATGCCAGGCCGACAAAGCTGACAAAAAACATCAGCGCAATGCGTTTAATAACATGATGGTGGCGGAAGTGACCAAGCTCATGTGCCAACACGGCTTCGATTTCATCGGCATTCAATCTTTCCAGCAGGGTGTCAAAGAACACCACACGTTTGGATGAACCAAAGCCCGTGAAATAGGCATTGCCATGGCTGCTGCGGGCAGAGCCATCCATCACAAACAGGCCTTGTGATTTAAAGCCGCATTTTGCAAGTAGGGATTCAATCCTTTGCTTCAGCACATCATCTGCCAATGGCGTGAATTTGTTGAAGAATGGTGCAATGAATGTTGGGTAAACTGCGAGCATTAGAAGGTTGAATACGCTCCATACAATCCATAGGTACAGCCACCAGTATGCACCAGCCCCCTGCATCAGCCATAGGGCGGCAAACAGGATAGGTGCGCCTAGCAATACGCCTACAATCGTATGTTTTACCATATCGCTAAAGAACATGCGGCGGGTCATTTTATTGAAGCCAAACTTTTCATCTACGGTGAATGTTTTGTAATAATCAAAAGGGATATCAATCATGCTGCTGACAATCATTGCGCTGCAGATGACCAGTGCGCCGCGCATAATTTCATGTGCCGGCACTAGATTACGCCAGATGTCATCAATGAGTTGCAGGCCGCCGCCAATAGTGAATAAAGCGAGTAATGCTGCTTGTGCAGTTGCTTCGGCAAGAACCAGTTTTGTCTTTGCATTGGAGTAATCTGCAGCTTTTTGGTGGGCTTCCAGTGAAATGCTGTCGCTGAATGCTGCCGGAACCTCACTACGGTGTTTCTGCACGTATGCAATATGGCGGTTTCCTAGCCAGATGCGAATGCCAGTGGTCAATACCAGCAAGGTTATGAAAGTGAGAGTCAGTGTATAAGCCATCTTTGGGTATTTCGTAAAATTGATTTCAGTTAATATTATGTATTGTGAAGCATTTTATAGATAATGGTTCACGCAGGTTGTTTTATAACGCTAATTTTAATGGAAATCATGATGACAGCATCAAATAACGGAACGGATCAGAATAATTTAATATGGTTGGATATGGAAATGAGTGGTTTGTTACCTGATTCAGACCGTATTTTAGAACTTGCGGCAGTAGTGACGGATGCAGAACTCAATGTATTGGGCGAATCGCCAGTGCTGGTGGTGCATCAAAGTGATGCTGTTCTGGATGGTATGGATGCGTGGAACAAAGGTGCACATGGCCGCTCCGGTTTGATCGAAAAAGTAAAAGCATCAACTTTGACTGAGGCTGAGGCTTCTGCGCAGATGATTGAGTTTTTGAAACAATACGTACCTGCAAATAAATCACCGATGTGCGGTAACTCCATTTGTCAGGACAGGCGGTTTATGGCACGTTATATGCCGGAACTGGAAAGCTATTTCCATTATCGCAACCTGGATGTCAGTGTGTTTAAAGAACTTGCACGTCGCTGGAAGCCTGAGATTTATGGCGGGTTTAAAAAAGCAAGCAG
Organism: Methylotenera sp.; assembly: GCA_023259635.1. GTDB lineage: Bacteria > Pseudomonadota > Gammaproteobacteria > Burkholderiales > Methylophilaceae > Methylotenera. Next base: position 7,475 of record JALRGX010000057.1, read on the forward strand.
GCATGAAGCACTGGCTGATATTTATGAATCGATAGATGAGCTTAAATATTACCGCGAACACTTTATTGTTAAATAAACCGTATTTCAGGTAAGTGAAGGCAAAAAAAGAGGGCGTCCATGTCAGTAGACGCCCAAAGGGAGAAAAGCAAAAATTTGGAGAAGCATGTAGCTTAATTATATTGAAGCATTAATTATGCCAAGTCATGATTCCCCAAAACCAAGTGCTTTAAATGTTGAATCTCCCTTTTTGAAATCTATAATTAAACTAGGCTTTGATATACGGCGAGATATTCCTGCGCGCTCTTACCCCAGCTTAAGTCCTGCGACATGCCGGTTTTTTGAATCTGTAACCAGGTATCTTTATCGTGTTGATACATATCTACCGCACGTCGGATACAGGCTAGCAGGCCATGCGCGCTTGCTTCTACCATTACAAAGCCGTTAGCTGTCTTGTTATCAATATGTGCATGATTACTGTCAATCACCGAGTCTGCCAAGCCGCCGGTAGCATTGACGATAGGCGGTGTGCCGTAAGCAAGGCCGTATAGCTGGTTCAGGCCGCATGGCTCAAAGCGTGAAGGCATGATAAACATATCGCAGCCAGCCATGATCTGGTGTGATAACGTTTCGTTATAGCCGATGGTAACGCTGACGCGCCCAGGATTGTGAATGGCGATATTCTGGAACGATGCTTCCAGACCCATTTCACCGCCACCGAGCAATGCGAACTGGCAGCCTTGATCAATTAAAGCCTGCAGATGCGGGATCAGCATATCCAGGCCTTTTTGATGCGTTAGCCGGCTGACTACGCCCAGTAATGGTGCGTTTGCATCAACATGGAGCCCAAGACTCTGCTGGAGTGCAGCCTTGACCTCCAGTTTTCCGGTCAAGTCCTGGCAACTGTAATTTCTGGTAAGGTATTTATCGTGTTCCGGATTCCATTCATCTGTTTCAATACCATTAAGAATGCCTTTTATTTCGTCGCTGCGTTTAGATAACAGTCCCTCAAGGCCAAAGCCAAAAGCAGCTGTTTGGATTTCCTTGGCATAGCGTGGGCTGACTGTTGTAATGGCATCGGCGTAAAAAATACCGGCTTTCAAAAACGATAATTGACCGTGGTATTCATAGCCTTCAATTGAAAAGCCGGAACTGGGTAAACCAAGCGAGGTAGCCCAGTTGGGAGAATAGCAGCCTTGAAAGGCCATGTTGTGCAGGCTGATGATGGATCTGGCTTTACTGTGCTCAGTGAGCGTCATGTAAGCCGGGGCCAGGCCAGTTTGCCAGTCATTGCAATGCACAATATCCGGGCGCCAGTCTGAAATAGGGGAGTGGTCACTTGCCAGAATTGCTGCAACTTTAGACAGTATGCCAAAGCGCACCGGGTTATCCTGCCATTCCAGCCCGTTCTGGT
>JALRGX010000101.1 GCA_023259635.1 Methylotenera sp.
ACCAGAAATTTTAAAGATTTTATTGATATTTCCTCCAATACCAACAAGTTTAATGTCTTTTTGATTACATAAATTCTCAGAAATCCACACTTCCAATTCTTTCCATGTAGAGTTTTTAACTAAATTATTTATCAACCTAACTCCTCCAATTTTAAATGACTTAGATTTAATGATTTTATTTTCTTTAAATAGTGTCAGTTCTGTGCTTCCACCACCCACATCTAAAAAACAAAATGTTTTTTTTCTTGAAAAAAATTTATTATTGTTAGTAATTATTTTAGATTCTTTTGACCCACTAATAATTTCAACCCTTAAACCTGTTTTATTTAATATTTCATTTACAATAAGTTCACCGTTCGATGAACTTCTTAATGCAGATGTTGCATAAGCCAAATATTTCTCAACACTGTGAACTTTCATGATTAATTTAAAAGATTTCATTGAATCTACTAATCTTGTAATATTAATTTTTGAAATTTTTCCTTCTTTAAAAGCATCTTGACCTAACCTTACTGGAACTCTCAATAAGGAATTTTTAGTCGTAAAAGTCTTAGAATTTATTGTATATATCAGTGCATTACTAGGCGTAGTACTGTTGTATTTGCTGTCAAATGCCAGTGCAAATACAGCTGCGTCGGGTGAGTATTATACTTTGCTAGTTACGTTGAATATTGCTTTGGCTGTATTGCTGGTAGTCCTGATCGGTATTCAGCTTTTTAGCTTATATCGCAATATACGAGAACGAGTGATGGGTAGCCGTTTTACGTTGCGGCTACTGGGGTCATTTGCGCTGATGGCGATTATCCCGGGACTGATCGTATACATAGTGTCTGTCAATTTCCTGACGCGTTCGATTGAGTCGTGGTTTAACGTCAAGGTGGAGTCGGCACTGGAAGGCGGTTTGAATCTGGGGCGTACGGCGCTGGACATCATGTTGGCCGATGTGAAGGAGAAAGGTGAGAGCATGGCTGCCAGTCTTGCCTTCCAGCCTGCTAATACACATTACTCTTTGCTGAATGATCTGCGCGATAAAAGTGGTATTCAGGATGCCACCTTGTTGACGCCACAAGGCCGGATTTTATCCGTATCCAGCAGCGATTCCAGCAGTTTTCTGCCAGAGCTGCCAACGGTGGTGCAACTCCGGCAGGCACGCCAGCGTATTTATGGCAGTATCGAGCCGATTGCTGGCAAAGGCTTGTTTTTACGTGTATTAGTGCCGATCAGTTTGCAGGATATTGCAGGTGAAACACGTATCCTGCAATTGCTGCAGCCAGTACCTAAATCCCTGGCGACGACAGCGGAGGCGGTACAGGATGTGTATCAGGATTATCAGCAGTTATCGTATAGCCGTACTGCATTGCGGGAAGTGTTTGCACTAACACTGACTCTGGTCATGATGCTGGCAATGTTCACGGCAGTGGCAATTGCGTTTGTATTGAGCCGCAGGTTGTCTGCACCGCTTACCGTGCTGGCAGAAGGTACCCGGGCGATTGCGAGCGGCGATTACGGCATTATCCTGCCAGCACACGGTAAAGATGAACTGGGTGTACTGGTGCAGTCATTCAACAGTATGACACAACAGCTTGGGGATGCGAGAAAAGCTGCTGACAGAAACCGTGCACGGGTTGAGGCTGCGCGTGGTTATCTTGAAACCATCCTGGCACATTTGTCATCTGGCGTATTGGCACTTAATGAACGTGGTGAATTACGTACTTTTAATGAAGCTACGGTGAATATATTGGGGGTATCGCTTGAAAGTTATGTCGGTTTCACGCCGGATATGATTATTGCAAAGCAGGCGCAACTGGCGAATTTTTTTCAGGCCATAGCATTAAACAGCCAGCAGGATGCAAGCCAGAAAAATGGCCAGAAAGAAGATGCGCAAACGCAGATTGAAATAGCCACGGCACAGGGCAAGCAAATTATTACATTGCGCGGTACGCGCTTGCCGGATGGTGGCTATGTGGCCGTATTTGATGATGCAACCGCGATGGTGCAGGCACAGCGGGATGCGGCATGGGGTGAGGTGGCAAGGCGCCTGGCACACGAGATTAAGAATCCGCTTACACCGATTCAGCTTTCTGCAGAGCGCATGGCGCATAAACTGCACGACAAGTTAGCGGATGATGATGCAAAAATGTTAGAACGCTCTACGGAAACGATAGTGAACCAGGTGGCTGCGCTGAAAAAGATGGTGAACGAATTCAGTGAATACGCACGCTCTCCGGCGCCAAATCTTGATAAACTGGATTTGAATATGCTGATTCGTGAGGTGATGTCACTTTATGATTTGCCTAAAATCAGGATGGAGCAGAATTTAACAACACAAGCATGTACTATTAAAGGTGATAGTACAATGTTGCGTCAGGTACTGCATAACTTGCTGCAGAATGCGCAGGATGCATTGGCGGGCAAGAAATCCCCGGTGATATCTGTCAGTACGGAAAGTGTGCATGATATGCTGGTACTGGCGGTACAGGATAACGGTGGCGGTTTTTCTGCAGATATGATGCCGCATGTTTTTGAGCCTTATATGACCAGTAAGCCGCATGGCACAGGCCTGGGCCTGGCTATAGTGAAAAAGATTGTGGAGGAACATAAAGGCAGCATCAAGGTGGAGAATGTAACCGGCAACGATGGTGTGGCATCAGGAGCCGTTGTTACGATAAGTATCCCGCTTTTGATCGAAACAGCGGAAAATTTGACTTAACCTAAGAATCAGTAATTATTCAGATATAAAAATATGGCATCAAAACATATATTGGTAGTGGACGACGAGATTGGCATTCGCGAGTTATTGCGCGATATCCTGCAGGATGAGGGCTATCGTGTCGATCTGGCGGAGAATGCTGCAGCGGCTCGTGCTATGCGTTTGCATGAACGTCCTGACGTAGTCTTGCTGGATATCTGGATGCCTGACTGTGATGGCATTACGCTATTGAAAGAATGGGCTAACGGCGGTTTGCTGACCATGCCTGTTGTGATGATGTCAGGACACGGTACTATCGATACGGCTGTTGAAGCTACACGTATTGGTGCATTTGATTTTCTGGAAAAACCTATCGCACTGCAAAAGTTACTCAAGACAGTGGCTACTGCACTCAAGCACAGTGAGCAGTTGCCAAAATCAGAAATAAGTCTGAGTAATCTTGGTAAAAGCCAGATTATCACAGCGCTAAAAGAGCGCCTCGAAAAAATTGCCTCCAGTGCGAATCATGGGCCAAGTCCTGTATTGCTCATTGGTCCTAAAGGCTGCGGTGCCGAGCTTTGTGCGCGCTTCCTGCAAGTGGCGAATACGCCATGGTTACAGTTGACGGAATTTGGTCAGCTAGTGACAGCACCGTTGGATATATTGGAGTCAATACAAGATGGTGTACTTTATATCAGTGAAATTGCAGAACTTAACAAGACCGAACAAAAAGGCTTGTTATTGTTAATCACCAAGTCCGAAAAATACAACGTGCGTGTAGTGTGCGCAACGAGTGAAAACCTGCCTAAATTGCAGGCTGAAGGCCTGTTTGACCACAATCTGCTGCAGATATTATCAGCCGTTTCTTTACGCGTCCCTGCGCTGGAGGAACATAAAGAAGATGTTCCCGATCTGGCAATCGCCATTGCCAATCTGCAATATGAGCTTGCAAATGTTCCGTACTGCGAATTTGATATTGCTGCTTTAAATGCGCTGCGTAATGCGCAATGGCCGGGAGATATTGCCCAGCTGGATGCTGTGGTACGTAACCTGATACAAACCAGTCTGGGTGAAAAGATAACGCTGGATGATGTGAATCGCGTACTGAGCCAATTTGGAGAGTCACAGGATCAGGCCAATGCTGAATCTTTAGCGCAGAATGCATCACCTCCAGCCATTGAAACCAGCTTTGACAAACCTTTACGTGAAGCACGTGATGAATTCGAGCGGCTTTACTTTATTTACCACATCAAGAATGTTGCGGGAAATATGAGTAAACTTGCAGAAGTTTCCGGTCTGGAACGCACACACTTATATCGCAAGCTCAAGCAACTCGATATCAAGACCAAGGGTTAATTTCGCGGAGATAGTGCGTATCTCACACACAGAGTCCGCAGCATCCAAAACCAATTTCATTATTTAGTAAATTACATGGCCTATGCAGGCCGCGTAATGTACTGTCAGGTATGTAAAAAGAGTGTAATCAGAATGGCAAGAGAGAATCCGCAGCATTTGCGACAACTTATTGCGCAACAGGCCGCACGTTTGATGGCAGAAGACGGCGTTTCAGATTTTGCCTATGCTAAAAAGAAAGCAGGACGCCAGCTGGGGGTCGTCGATAACAGCATTTTGCCGTCTAATGTAGAGATCGAGGAGGAGCTTAAACTCTACAATGCCTTATTTTTAAGTGAAGAACAGCCGGGAAACTTGCGTGATTTAAGAGTTAATGCGCTTTTTACCATGCAGTTACTGGAGAAATTCAATCCGCACCTCACCGGGGCAGTGCTTGATGGCACGGCAGGTATCATGTCTGAAACGCATATCCATTTATTTGCCGATAGCGTGAAGGAGGTGGAAATGTTTTTGCTGAACCAGAAAATTCCGTTTACCGTGAACGAAAAATCCTATCGCATCATGAATGATGGCAAACGGGATAAAAAAGGCGATAGTCGTAAAACTGTCCCCGTTTTTACTTTAGAAACCGAAAAAGGCCTAATCAAACTCAGCGTGTTTGATATAGATGACATCAGGGTGGCAACCAAGCGCGCTGCTGATGGCAGCAATGCTGATAGATCAAATATCGCAACAGTCAAATTATTGCTGTCGCAAGTTTAAATATTGAGTTGCAAGAGATTCAACAAGGGGCAGCTGGTGCTGCACCTTTCGTTATAAGCAGTTATTCCGGGTTGTTTTGTTCAATGTAAAAAAAGTGTCATAAAAATAGACTATATTTTTCACATAAATCAGCATCTAGCTGTATTGATATATAGATATTTTTAATAAAACTGTACGCCTGATTAAGAAAGATCTTTATGGGTTATAGGACATTTAACGTGCTTATTTTAAGCACAAGCAATTCGGCAACAAGTATTATGGCTGAGGCATTATTTAACACCATGGGGCACGGTATGTTTAAGGCATATAGTGCAGGCAGTTTGCCTACCGGGGTGATAAGTCGTTTTGCACTTGAAGAGATTAGAAAAATTGGTTACCCAACCGGAAGTTTAAGAAGCAAGAGCTGGAATGAATTTTCACAGCAGGGCGCCCCGGAAATGGACATCGTAATTACTGTTTGTGATAACGTGGCAAAAAAAGTTTTGCCGACCTGGCATGGTAAACCAGTGACGGCGCATTGGGGCTTTGATGAGCCAACGGCTGTTAAAGGCTCTTTTGAGGAGAAGAAAGAGGCTTTTCGTAGAGTTTTCCTGGAAATACGAAATAGAATAGATTTGCTTTCCCAGCTTCCTTTAGCGCACTTGGATAAAATATCCCAAAAAGAAGCAATAGAAAAAATAGGACAAGCAGTAACAAGCTAAGCCGGATTGATCTTTATACTATGCAAAAAAGCCTGGCTTCGTTATGAAGCAAGGCTTTAATTTTTTAGCGCTAATAAAAGTTAAGCAGCTTTTAACCAGCGCGCAACATCCATTGCGAAATAGGTCAAAATGCCGTCTGCACCTGCGCGTTTGAATGCGAGCAGGCTCTCTAGTACACAGGACTTTTCATCCAGCCAGCCGTTCTGAGCAGCAGCTTTCAGCATTGCGTATTCACCACTGACTTGATAAGCATAAGTCGGTACACCGAACTCGTCTTTTACGCGGCGCACAATATCCAGGTAAGGCAGGCCAGGTTTTACCATGACCATGTCGGCACCTTCGGAAATATCCAGCGCGACTTCCTGCATTGCCTCATCGCTATTTGCTGGATCCATCTGGTAGGTGTACTTGTTGCCTTTGCCTAAATTAGCAGCCGAGCCCACTGCATCGCGGAAGGGCCCATAAAATGCCGAGGCGTATTTGGCTGAATAAGCCAGAATTCTGGTATGAATGTTACGGGTGCTTTCCAGCGCCTCGCGAATCTGGCCCACGCGGCCATCCATCATGTCGCTGGGTGCGACAATATCGGCACCGGCATTGGCGTGGGAAATGGCCTGTTTTACCAGCACTTCTATGGTTTCATCATTCAGTACATAACCTGATTCATCAATCAGGCCATCCTGCCCATGGGTGGTATAAGGGTCAAGTGCTACATCGGTAATCACACCCAGTTCAGGGTGGGCTGCCTTCAATGCGGCAACCGTGCGCTGCACGAGGCCATTCGGGTTAAATGCTTCGGCAGCATCCAGGCTTTTATACTGGCTATCTACCACCGGAAACAAGGCGATTGCCGGAATGCCCAGCTGTACACATTCAGCAGCAGTTTTCAACAATACATCAATGCTCTGGCGTTTTACGCCTGGCATGGAAGCTACTTCTTCGGTACGGTTCTCACCATCCAGCACAAATACAGGATAAATCAGGTCGTTGGTGGTGAGAACGTTCTCACGCATGAGGCGGCGTGAGAATTCATCTTTACGCATACGGCGCGGGCGGGAGTAGGGGTAGCTCATTATTCAGTCCTTGTTCTCGGTATTTCTATCGATTTGCCGTAATTCTCAGGCAAAAACTTTCGCTAATTCAATACCTGGTTCCGGCTGACGCATGAATGCTTCACCCACCAGGAATGTATGTACATTATTCTTGCGCATCAGTGCCACATCCTCTGCGGTGAAAATGCCGGATTCTGTCACGACGATTTTGTTTTGCGGGATGCGTGATAGCAGTCCCAAAGTTGTGTCCAGCGTCACTTCAAAGGTGCGCAAGTTGCGGTTGTTGATACCCAGCAATGGTGTTTCGAGCTGTAAGGCCAGGTCAAGTTCTTCACCGTTATGTACTTCTACCAGTACTGCCATGCCTAATTCATGGGCAATTTTTTCCAGTTCACGCATGGTGGTTAAATCAAGTGCCGCTGCAATCAGCAGAATGCAGTCCGCACCCATGCCGCGTGCTTCATAGACCTGATAAGGATCTATCATAAAATCCTTGCGCAAAACCGGCAGGTTACATGCGGCACGTGCCTGTTTCAGGTATTCTGGTGAACCCTGGAAATATTCAACATCAGTAAGTACTGACAAACACGCAGCACCCCCTTGCTCGTAGCTCTTGGCGATATCGGCCGGCCTGAAATCTTCACGGATAATGCCTTTGGATGGGCTGGCTTTCTTAATTTCAGCAATTACGGCAGATTTGTTGTTGGCGATTTTGTTGCGGATGCTGCCCACAAAATCACGTGGCGCTGTTGCCGCTTTGGCATCTGCCTGTACTTTAGCAAGTGGTTTTTGTGCTTGCGCAGCCGCAACTTCGACAACCTTGGTTGCGATAATTTTATTCAGTATGTCTGACATGATTTAGTTTCACTGTTCTCAAATATATTTTAGTGCGCTTCTACAAATGCATAGTTTGGGATGCAGTAACACCCGTAAAGGGTGTGTCCGTAGAATACATGCGCTTAAGCGCATTATTCATACGCCAAAGGCGCACG
>JALRGX010000113.1 GCA_023259635.1 Methylotenera sp.
ATGAATATCTTGATTAAGTTAATGTCTATTGTTTCCTTAGTATTAGCGCCAACTTTAGCAGCAACTTCAGCTGCTGGTGCTTTAAGTTCGCTGGATAATTGTGAGATAAGGTTTTGCTGCGCGTTGATCAGTTTAAGCGCACCTTCGCCAGTAGTCGCTTCAACACGGCGTACGCCGGCAGCAACACCACCTTCGGATGTGATCTTGAATAGGCCGATATCACCGGTGCGGCTAACATGGGTGCCACCGCAGAGTTCGCGTGAGCTACCAATATCCAATACGCGCACTTCATCACCGTATTTCTCGCCAAACAGCATCATGGCGCCGGTTTTCTGGGCAGACTCAATATCCATGACGCGTGCCTGGCAGGCTGCATTGGCTAGAATCTCTGCATTCACAATTTGCTCGACTTTGGCGATTTCTTCATCGGTCATCGGTGCGTTGTGTACAAAGTCAAAACGTGTTTTATCGGTATCAACCAGTGAGCCTTTTTGCTGCACGTGTTCACCCAGCACTTCACGTAATGCTTTATGCATCAAGTGGGTAGCAGAGTGGTTGCGCATGGTGCTGGTTCTGGCCTGCACGTTAACGCGTGCGGTAATATGGTCGCCTACATTGATGGTGCCGGTTTTCAGTACACCATGATGGCCAAATACTGTAGCCTGGATTTTTTGGGTGTCTTCTACCGCAAAAATACCGTTAGCGCCGCGCACTTCACCGCAGTCACCAATCTGACCGCCAGATTCAGCGTAGAACGGAGTGTTGTTCAGTACCACTACACCTTGATCGCCCTCGTTTAAAGTGTGAGCTGACGCACCATCTTTATACAGTGCAGTAATTTGGCCTGCGGTTTCGAGTTTTTCGTAGCCGTAGAACGTAGTCGCAATTCCATCGTATTCAAGGTTGGCAGCCATTTTGAATTTACCGGCAGAACGCGCTTGTTCTTTTTGGCGTGCCATGGCGGCATCAAAAGCTGCGGTGTCCACTTTCACATCGCGTTCACGGCAGATGTCTGCTGTGAGGTCTAATGGGAAACCATAAGTGTCGTGCAGTTTGAAAGCGGTTTCGCCGTTAAATACGTCTTTTGTACTAGCAAGTTCTGTTTCCAGAATCGCCATGCCGTTTTCTATGGTTTCAAAGAAGCGGTCTTCTTCCTGTTTCAGGATGTCAGTAATGCGTGCTTGACTGCTTACCAGCTCAGGGTATGCGCCACCCATCACAGCTACTAAATCCGGCAGGATTTTATGGAAGAATGCGCTACGCACGCCAAGTTTGTAACCATGGCGGATTGCACGGCGGATAATGCGGCGCAATACATAGCCGCGGCCCTCGTTGCCAGGGATAACGCCATCGGCAATCAAGAATGAACAAGCACGGATATGGTCAGCCAGCACTTTGAGTGAAGGGCTGTTTAAGTCAGTTGCCTTGGTTTCACGTGCGGCAGCGGCGATTAGTTTTTGGAACAAATCGATTTCGTAGTTGGCATGCACGTGCTGCAATACTGCTGAGATGCGCTCCAGACCCATGCCGGTATCAACAGATGGTTTTGGCAGTGGATGCATTACACCGGTTTCGTCACGGTTGAACTGCATGAACACGTTGTTCCAGATTTCAATGTAACGGTCGCCATCTTCATCCGGGCTGCCTGGAGGGCCACCGAAATGCTGCTCGCCATGGTCATAGAAAATTTCGGAGCATGGTCCGCATGGGCCGGTGTCACCCATCATCCAGAAATTGTCGGAAGCGTAACGTGCGCCTTTATTGTCGCCAATGCGGATGATGCGCTCGGCAGGCACGCCGATGTCGTTTAGCCAGATGTTGTAAGCTTCGTCATCTTCAGCATAAACGGTGACGGTTAATTTTTCTTTAGGCAGTTTGAAAACTTCGGTCAAGAGTTCCCATGCGTAGCTGATTGCATCTTTCTTGAAATAATCGCCGAAACTGAAGTTTCCCAGCATTTCAAAGAATGTATGGTGGCGGGCAGTGTAGCCCACGTTTTCAAGGTCGTTGTGTTTGCCGCCGGCACGTACGCATTTCTGGCTTGTGGTGGCGCGTGTATATGGGCGCTTATCGAAACCCAGGAACACGTCCTTGAACTGGTTCATGCCTGCATTGGTGAATAGCAGGGTAGGGTCGCCATGTGGCACTAGTGAACTGGAGGTAACTACCTCATGGCCTTTTGATGCAAAAAAATCCAGAAAGGCCTGGCGAATTTCGTTGCTGCTTGGGTTGTTGCTTAGTTTAATTGTCATAAAATTTGATTCAAATAACCTGTTTAATCGTTTTCTTCAGTTTCTGCAGCGTTCAATACTTTTTTAATCATGTCAAAACCAAAGCCGCGGCCTTGTAAAAAACGGGCTTGTTTCGCCCATTCTTCACGGCTTTTGGGACCGGTTTTAAATTTTTTATGCCACACTTCTGTGGCATTTTCCAACTCTTTATCTTTTACCTGCTCCATTGCATCGGCAATCAGGTGGTCAGCTACCCCTTTTTCGCGTAATTCATGCGCGATGCGGGCGCTGCCGAATTTTGCCTGCCTTGCATGCACAATTTGTTCGGTAAAGCGTGCATCAGAAAGCCAGCCGCGCTTTTTAAAATCCTCCAGCAGTGCCGGAATATCATCGTTTTCTTCAGCAAAAGGTTTGAGCTTTTGCCAGAGTTCAACATAAGAATATTCACGTTTTGCGAGATAATCCAGCGCACGCTGACGTAAAGATTTATCCGGCGCAGACATCAGTTTTGCGCTGCTTAGTCATCCTCGCCGCGTGGCGCTACCATTGCTTCATTAAGCAGCTTGGCATTAGCGCGGATTTTGTCTTCCAGTTCTTTGGCGATTTCCGGATGCTCGCGCAGGAACTCTTTTGCGTTCTCTTTGCCCTGGCCGATTTTCTCGCCGTTGTAGCTATACCAGGCGCCAGCTTTTTCAATTAGTTTAATATTGGTACCAAGCTCGATGATTTCGCCCAGGCGTGAAATACCTTCGCCGTACATGATGTCGAATTCAGCTTGCTTGAATGGAGGTGCAACTTTGTTTTTGATTACTTTTACGCGAGTCTCAGAGCCGGTGATTTCATCACCTTTCTTGATGGCGCCGGTGCGGCGGATATCCAAGCGGACTGAAGCATAGAATTTGAGCGCGTTACCGCCGGTAGTTGTTTCCGGGTTACCGAACATTACACCGATCTTCATACGGATCTGGTTGATGAAGATCACTAAAGTATTCGTACGTTTGATGTTACCGGTCAGTTTACGCAAGGCCTGGCTCATCAGGCGGGCTTGCAGACCCATGTGGGAGTCACCCATTTCGCCTTCAATTTCAGCGCGCGGTGTCAGGGCTGCTACCGAGTCAACTACAACGATGTCAACTGAGCCTGAGCGTACCAGCATGTCGGCAATTTCAAGCGCCTGTTCACCGGTATCCGGTTGTGAGATCAGCAGGTCAGGCACGTTTACGCCAAGTTTTGCTGCATATTGCGGGTCAAGCGCGTGTTCTGCGTCAATAAACGCAGCTACGCCCCCCATTTTTTGCATTTCTGCAATAACGGAAAGTGTAAGGGTGGTTTTACCTGATGATTCAGGACCGTAGATTTCAACGATACGGCCACGTGGCAAGCCGCCGATGCCTAATGCGATATCAAGACCAAGTGAGCCAGTGGAAACGGCCTGAATATCTTCGCCAATATCACTATCCCCCATGCGCATGATTGAGCCTTTGCCAAACTGTTTTTCAATTTGTGAAAGAGCTGCAGAGAGTGCTTTAGCTTTGTTGTCATCCATGGGTTTTTACCTTTATTTTGAAGTGCTTGAATTAACTATCAATTATTTCATAATTTGCGCTTTAACGTAAGCGTCGCAAGGCGTTATCTGGATGTATTTATTGTAAATTTTAAAGTATTCACGTGCGGGTAAATTCGAGGGTGGCTTATTACGTGTTTTTTGTATTTATTCTTTCAATCAGACTTGCCATCATGAATATAGCAGCTTGTTGCCGGATGCTGTTACGGTCACCATCGAAGTGTTGCGTGCTTGTGGATACGGGGAGGTTGTTACCTGTCCATGCAAAACACACCGTTCCTACAGGTTTTTCCGGTGAGCCTCCATCAGGCCCGGCGATGCCGGTAATGCTGCCGGCTATTTGTGCAGCGCTGTTTTTCAATGCCCCTGTAGCCATTTCGGCAGCGGTTTGCTCGCTGACTGCGCCGAATTGCTCCAAAGTCTGGCTGTAAACACCAAGCATGTCGACCTTGGCCGCATTGCTATAGGTGACAAAACACCGGTCAAACCATGATGAGCTGCCGGGGATGCTGGTGATGGCTTCTGCAACCATGCCGCCGGTACATGATTCTGCCATGGCGAGCATTAGTCCATGCGCCCTAAGTGCAAGCCCCAATTGGGTTGCTGCTTCTGTGAGTGTCAGATCAGGGTGCTTAGCCATAGCATCACTTTCAGGCCGATAATTGCATAGATGGCGGCGAGCAAATCGTCCAGCATTACCCCCAGGCCACCTTTAACCATGGCATCACATTGGCGGATGGGGGCCGGTTTCCAGATGTCGAACAAGCGGAATAGCAGGAATGCTGCCAGCCACCACTGCCATTGAGCAGGCGCGATAGTGAGCACTAACATTATGGCAACAATTTCATCCCACACTATGCCGCCGTGGTCGGCTACGCCAAGTGCCTTACCGGTTTTGTCGCAGAAATAAATGCCGACCAGAAATAGTATAGAAATGATTGTAAGCTGTACGTAAATATCCAGCCCGGCAATCAGCCCGTAGAGTGGAATCCCTATCAATGTGCCGAAAGTGCCCGGGGCCTTTTTTGCCAAACCGGAACCGAAACCCAGTGCGAAGAAATGCGCTGGATGGGACAGCAATAATTTAAAGCTTGGTTGAATCGGATTAGCCAAAATGATCGAATCCTTTTTTTGATATGTCCAGCACCTGCTGTTTATAAGTTACTTGTATGCCGGAATCTTTTGTCGTTTTACCGATTAAGCTCAATGGCAAGTCCAATTCGCGGCTTAATTGATAGATAGCCTGACGTTGAGATTCCGGTGCAGTGAATGCTAACTCATAGTCATCGCCGCCGGCAAGCATGCACTGCTGGATGATAGGTTCATCAAGATGCGATGCCAGGTAATCGTGGCAAGTGATGTTGTCCAGTGTGACATCTGCGCCCAGGTGGGAAGCTTCCAGTATATGCCCCAAATCTGCGAGCAGGCCATCGGAAATATCAATGCAGCTGTTGGCTTTGCCGAGTAATGCTAGCCCCAGCCCCGTTCTCGGCATTGGTGTGTGCAGGGCATGCAGGCAATGTTCTGCAACCGTATTGTCAAGCGTGATTCTGCCTTGCAAGTGTGCCAGGCCTAGCGCAGCGCTGCCCAACCTGCCAGAAACCCAGATGTCATCATCAGGCTTGGCGCCATCGCGGCGCAGTGCATTGCCGGCTGCAACTTCGCCCATGATCTGCACGCTGATATTAAGGGGGCCGCGCGTGGTATCCCCGCCGATTAAATCTACATTAAACATATCGGCACAAGCGAATAGCCCGCGCGAAAATTCGGCAAGCCAAGGCTCGTTGATTTCCGGTAACGCAATAGCCAATGTCGCCCATTTAGGTAGAGCACCCATCGCTGCCATATCCGAGACATTGGCGGCCAGAGATTTCCAGCCGATATCATATGGTGCGGCATCATGGAAAAAGTGAGTGCCCGCTACCAGCATATCAACAGAAACGGCAAGTTGATGCCCTTCGCTGACACGCAATAATGCCGCATCATCACCCACGCCCAAATCTGCACCTGCTGTGGTGCGGGTAAAATATTTGGCAATTAAATTAAATTCTGGAGACATGACTGAATATTAAGGTGCGTTTATAAATACATAGTTTGGGATGCAGTACAAGGCGCACGGAACACAGAAACCGAGATAGTATGCAGTATACAGCGAGGTTGCGAGTACCGCGCAACGACGTAATGCGCTCAAAATATTTATTTATAAACGTGCCCATTAGTTTTTGCTGGCCGATTTAGGCCTGAATGCTTTAACAATATTTTCGTTCGTTTCTATGAACGGCATCGGCTGATTAGGGGTTGCCAGCAAATCCAGGCAATAAGGCACTGCAGCAAAAATTCCATGCACCAGGGTTTTACCTGTTTCGTCTTTCAGGCCTTCAAGTGTCTGGGCAATGGCCTTAGGCTGACCGGGCAGGTTGATAATCAGGCACTGTTTGCGGATAACTGCAACCTGGCGTGAAAGAATGGCGGTCGGCACGAAATTCAGGCTGATTTGCCGCATTTGCTCGCCAAATCCTGGCATTTCCTTATCGGCGATGGCAAGTGTTGCTTCAGGTGTTACGTCACGTAGGGCAGGGCCGGTGCCGCCGGTTGTCAGGATCAGGTGGCAACCTTGCGTATCTGTCAGATCAATCAATGTGTTTTCAATAACAGCCTGCTCATCTGCAATCAAGCGGGTTTCCAGTACAAATGGTGTAGTCAGCGCTTTGGTAAGCCATTCCTGCAGGCTGGGAATGCCTTTGTCCTCATATATGCCGCTGCTTGCGCGGTCGCTGATTGAAACTAATCCAATTTTAATGCATGGTGTTGTCATTGATAGGCTTTAAGTGCTGAGTTGAGATGGTGTACTGTTAATAATAGCGGCTGACATTTCAGGGGGCTAATGATTTTGTGAAAGTCAGATTGTTCGATACGGTAAAGTTTTATCCAGCTATAGCATGTGGCCTTGCCGGATAAAACTTTTACAGCTTATAGTTTCTGGATAAAAAATACAAAACCTTCATTATCTTTGTTGTGTTCAATTAAATTGTACGGATTGTTCGCCACTAGTGTCCGGATATTTTTGATGGTGCTTTCTTTCCCGGTAATTACTTTTAGCACTCCGCCCGTGGGCAGTTCGTCCAGTATCTGTTTGGCGCGAATTGTCGGTATCGGGCTATCTTCGTGGCGTACATCCAGCAGTACGTCATAATGGTGGCTCATGGTTAACTCCTTTATATCTTTATTCGATTCTATGATGCCGATTCGGGCATCGTTATTTTTTTAACGTGACTTTTGCACGGATGGGTGAGCGCAGGAATTCGCACGTAAGTAATGTATTTACTGAAACATATGCTGGTTAATCAGCATGTGGGTACCTATACTCGCTACGTAACCCAGGGCAATGACCGGTAACCATTTAAGATGCCCAAAAAACGTATAGCTGCCATGCGCTTGCCCCATAAGCGCTACACCGGCAGCCGAGCCTATAGATAATAGCGAGCCGCCGACACCAGCAGTAAGGGTAACCAGCATCCATTGCCCGGTGGTCATTTCAGGCATCATGGAAAGTACAGCGAACATGACTGGGATATTATCCACTACAGCAGAGATAACACCAATAGTAATGTTTGCATTAGTTGCGCCCCAGCCACCATAGATTGTTTCTGATACCAGTGTGAGATAGCCGAGGAAGCCCAGGCCGCCTACACAGATAATTACACCATAAAAGAAAAATAACGTATCCCATTCAGCACGTGCCAATTTGTTATAAATGTCATAAGGAACCGGGTTGCTGAAATCGCCATTTGCGCTGTTGGCAAAGTCTGTTTTTTCACCTGAAGTTTTTAACATGAATCCGTAAAGCTGCAACAAACCAAGTCCTGTCAACATCCCCAGCACCGGCGGCAAAGATAATAGGCTGTGGGCCATCACTGCCATGCTGATGGTGAGTAGAAATAAACCGACTATTCCCAGTGCGCCGCGTCGCATCGGCAGCTGGATGCTGTTGCCTTTGGGTTTTTCATCGGGTACGGCAAAGTGCATGATAATGGCTGGGACCAGCCAATTAACCAGTGCAGGAACAAATAGCGAGAAGAATGTCCAGAATGTAACGGCGCCATTGCTTGCCTGTATGTTTTTTTGCCAAACCATCAGGGTGGTAATGTCGCCAAAAGGGCTGAAAGCACCGCCTGCGTTGGCAGCAATTACCAGGTTGATACAACTCAGCAGGACAAACTTTTTATTGCTGCCGCCTACTGCCATGACAACCGCGCCCATTAGTAAGGCAGTAGTTAAGTTGTCAGCAATAGGCGAGATCAGGAATGCAAGCGCACCGGTAGTCCAGAATAGCGCACGATAACTTAAGCCTTTGCGAATTAACCAGGTACGTAGAGCTTCAAATACCTGACGCTCATCCATTGCGTTGATAAAAGTCATGGCGACTATCAGGAACAATAAAAGCTCGGCATATTCTTCAAGATTGTGCCTGAATGCAGCCTCTACGACATGCGGTATTCCATGCGCCTGGTAATACCAGGCAATGAGTGCCCAGATAATACCTGCAACCAATACAACAGGTTTGGATTTACGTAAATGAATAAACTCTTCTGCCATCACGACCAGATAGGCAATGAAAAATAGTAATAATGCAAGAATACCTACAAAGTGGCCTGTCAGATCAATGTGCTGCGTTCCTTCTGAGGCAAAGCATAGTCCTGATGCCAGAAGTAAGGTGATTAGTGAAATAAGCTTCGTCATGTAAATAATCTCTTTATTTTTATAAGGGTAGATCTTTATATATAGGTAGAACTTAGTCGATAATCAATTTGATACTGTCTGTTTTGAGTCTGACTTTCAGCCATTCAGTGATTCTGTATTGATCGTTATGATTTAATTTGCTTGAGGTCGTAATATTCAGCACGATAAGCTTATCATTGGGATTGTCTTCTCCCACTTTCCACTGCACTGCTTCTGAAAATAAGACTTCCCTGATTTGTGAGTATTGTGCATGAAGTTCTGCTGATATGTTCCGCCATTCAGCTTTTGTTGCCGAGATGTTCTTTAATTCTGACTGCAGTTCCTGAATCGTTTTATTTTTTTCTTCCAACGCGTAGAGGTTGTCTTTGTATAGCTCGCTGACGATATTCGATTTCAAGGCTGTTACGTCAACACTATTGTCTTTTGATTGATGGACAATAAGAGAGGCTCCGGCTAAACCATAATCCTCCATGCGGGCCTCGATGGCTTTAAGTTCATTTTGGCTGATAAGGTCTCCGATGAGCGCTATTTCAATCCGTTTTTTTGCAGGGTTAATGTTAAGCTCAGTAAGGTGTGCCTGTTCAAAGGTCAGTTCTTTACTGATAAACACTTTGGCTTTGGAGCTAAAAACCTCTTCTTTTACCAATTTAACAGCAAGATAAATGCTTGGTAGCAAAGTGAGTATGACTACAGCCATCAGTATCCGGCTTACACGGGTTTCTGTTTTTTCATCAACAAACATTTTGTGTGTCGGATTCAGTACCCAGATAATCAGAATGGATGCAAAAGCAATGAAAACGCAATTGATAGAGTAAAGATAGAATGCACCAAAGAAGAATTGCCAGTTCCCGTTAGCCAGGCCATACCCAGCAGTGCATAACGGTGGCATCAGTGCGGTGGCAATGGCTACGCCAGGGATAATGTTGGATTTTTCGCTGCGAGTGGCGCCGATAATACCGGCAAGTCCACCAGAAAATGCGATTAGCACATCCCATATGGTGGGGGATGTCCTTGCTAACAATTCTGACTGTGCGTCTGAAAGCGGTGTGAGTAAGAAATACAGCGTTGAAACCATCAGGCTGATCAGGGTTGCGATGCCCAGGTTCCTGAATGATTTTTTAATCAGGTCCTGGTCATATATGCCTACGCCGTAACCAATGCCCATAATCGGACCCATGAGCGGAGAAATGAGCATGGCACCGATAATGACGGCGGTGGAGTTTACATTTAAGCCTATAGAGGCAATGAGAATTGCAAACATCAATACCCACAGGTTCGTGCCCCTTAACTCTACGCCTGAGCGCAAACTATTGTCGATGATGTCATCGCTGGCTTTGTCTTTAATCAAGCTAAAGCGATTACGGAGACCTGTTAATCCTCTTGCAAGAAGTGGTGAATGAGGAATCTTTTTTTTGACCATGTGTATTTTCTTTCCGGATGACTGTTGCTGCAGGTCTACTTGTTGTTATTCAGGTTAATTCCCAGCGGCCCTCTACGCTTAATGTCCTGGAGAATTTTACAGGTATAGCCCCTGTAGTAAAACAAGCGGCTCATGTAAATTAACCATGTTTGAGTTGGGTCGAGTGAGCGCATTGAAGTTATGGCTGCGGGTTTTCCATAGGGCTATCTTCGGGGTTAGGTAAAGATTCCTGATGTGATAATGCACTTTCTAATGCAGATACCTGCTGTTTGGAGTGTTTTGCAGCGCGCTTATTGCGAATTACGGCAGGTAATGCGAGTAATAGTCCAATTAATATCCCAAGGATCAAGGCAACAATAATAGCAAGTGCCGTAACCGTATGCACTGACCAAACAATGAATACCAGCTCTACAGGATGCATGTTCTGCATTGCAAATACAACTGAAAGTACAATAAGTACCGTTAAAATAATGTTGCGCATAAGATTGTCACTATCTGGATGGTTGGAATGAAAGCCACCCCTCATTTCTGAAGTTAATGTGAAAAAAAGAGTGTCATGCGTTTTAACATTTTTATCGGCATTTTACTTGCCGGGTATTTTTGCTGCAACATAACGGCACGCTGCATTTCTGTATACGTTACTCAATATCACTATCCTGCGCCGTACCTTCGTCGCTGGTAATTTCCCGTAAAAGTCTGAATATTTCTCTGCTGCTTTTGGGAGGTTTGTTTGCAGCATGCTCCTTCTGGGCATTGCGAATCAGTGCACGCAGTTGCTGGCTATCAGTGTTCGGGTGCTGTGCGATAAATTCCGATATGGCGTTGGTGTCGTTAATCAGACGGTCGCGCCAGCGCTCCAGTCCATGGAAATATGCATTTTCTGCCGTGTGTTTGCCATCCCAGCGCGCTAATTGATCTGTAATAGGATCCGTGTCAATTTCACGCATCAGCCTGCCCAAATATTGGCGGTGTCTTCTTATGGCGCCGTTGGCAGTGATTTTTTTTGTTTCCAGTATGGCCTCGAGTACGTCTTCAGGTAAATTCAACTTGAGTAGCTTATCTTTAGGAAGCTCAGATAAACGTACGCCTAGTGCCTGTTGCGCATCAGCTTCGGCTTTTAATCTGGTTTTGCTGGGCGGTAAATCAGCTTCCGAAATAGGTTCGTTGCTTAATTCAGCACCTTTAGTTGTCTTTTTAGGTTTCATACTGAGGTATTATAACAGTCTTACGGTTATGGAATCTCGGAATCAGTGCCTGCGCGAGCAAATTGCTGCGTTGCGCGGTACTCGTAACCTCGCTGTATAAACACACTATCTCG
>JALRGX010000065.1 GCA_023259635.1 Methylotenera sp.
GAATCCCGCCCCTTCCGCCACTTAAAATCACCTACTAACCCATCAAAACCCTTTATAATCAAGCAATTAATAGTTTTATAACTCCGATATATTATTCATATTTTTGTTCAGTACTCACACTAGTACTCACATAGCATTAAAAAAATACCCCTAAAACGCACATAATCGTCCGCTGTGAAACTTTTAGTTTTGATTACTGTTACACCATTCAAACTAGTTAAATAACTAATAATTCATGTGTAGATTGTGAAACCCCTAGAGGTTGCTAATGATCTGTTGCAGCACATGGTTGTTAATCATCTAGAGGCATAATCTCTAGTGTGATTGTTTCACTTCTAGGCTTAACTGTGCCTACTTAACCTGTTGTTTTATATGGGTTTTTTATAACTGACTCTATGGAGGATATATGGACAAGTATTTAAGAGTAAAAGGTGTTGCCGAAATGTTAAGTGTATCTACATCAACTGTATGGAATTATGTAAAGCAGGATACGAATTTTCCTAAATCAATTAAACTAACAGGAAGTGTTACTGTATGGAGTGCTAATGAAATACAGGCATGGGTTGAATCTAAAAGGAGGAGGTTATGAAGTCAGATAGATTTGGTTGGTTTATGGTGTTCTTATTGGTTCTGATACCACTTATGGATAGTTTTATCTTTGAATTACCATATGTATGGTCAACAGGTGGTGGTTACTCAAGTGATGTTTCTATTAACTATCTGCATGCTATGAATAGGAAGATGAATATTGCTTTTGCATTCATAATTGCAATACTTTTTGCAATGGCTTCTGATATGGCAACTAAAAATAAAGGGGAATAAATTATGGAATGGTTAGAATGGTTAAATTCAACTACCACTACTAATGTAATATTACTTGCATGGTTTCTTATGTGGGGTTTTTCCACATAATTAGCAAAAATTTGAGTGGCACAGATAGATATATAGGCAAGGGGTAGGGGGAGGATAAGGTGACATTATGGATATACTAAAAAGACTAATGAATGTAGTAACACTTGTTTGGGTTGCTTTGACTTTATTTTGTGCTTATTTGTTTTTGACATTTCCACATCCTTCACATTCAGACAAAGTTGTTATGACTTGGATTGCATTTGGTTGGCTACCAATCCTATTGATTAACTATATCCTCTTTCACAAAGTAACACTTTGGAATAAAACTTAATGAACGACGAACAGTTTAATCTGCTGGATTGGATAATCATAGCCGTCATCATCGCTGCGATATACTGCTATAAAAGTCCTTAAAAATGTAAAATAGCTCATCCATCACCTTGTAATTTATTACGGCCTACATAACTTTCCTGTTCAAATTCCATTATTAAATATTCGTATCTCATTATTATTTCTCCTTTCCTTCTCTGCGATGAAACAGCCGGTATAGGGCAGGCAGCACCAGCAGGGTTAAGGCGGTGGAGGAAATGATCCCGCCGATCACCACTGTAGCCAGTGGCCGCTGCACCTCTGCGCCTGCTCCGGTGTTGAGTGCCATTGGCACAAAGCCAAGGCTGGCAACCAGCGCAGTCATCAGGATCGGACGCAGGCGGGTTAAAGCACCTTCAATAATTGCCTGATCCAGCTTCATGCCTTGCTCTTGTAAATTACGGATGAAGGACACCATCACCACACCGTTCAGCACCGCCACGCCGGAAAGCGCAATAAAGCCAACACCAGCAGAGATGGATAGCGGGATGCCGCGCAGTGCCAGCAGTGCAATGCCACCGGTCAATGCCAACGGTACGCCTGAGAAAATCAGCAATGCGGCACGGCCTGAATTAAAGGCCATAAATAGCAAACCGAAGATCAGCAGCAATGCCACTGGCACCACCACCATCAATCTGGCGCGAGCGGAGATAAGCTGCTCAAACGTGCCGCCATATTCCGTCCAGTATCCGGCTGGCAGTTTAACCTGTTCGCGCACGGTTTGCTGCACATCTTCCACGAAACTCCCCAAATCACGGCCACGCACATTGGCGGTGACCACGATGCGGCGTTTGCCGTTTTCACGGCTGATCTGGTTTGGCCCGTAGGCAATCTCCAGCCGTGCTACTTCTTTCAGCGGCACATAGTCCGGCGTGTTATCTGCGCCTTCCTGTTCAACATTGGGCAATGTAATGGGCAAACGCTCTAGCGTTGCCATATCGCCGCGTAGCTGCTCTGGCAGACGCACCACCAAATCAAAGCGGCGATCTCCTTCAAACACCTGTCCGGCTTCTTTGCCACCAAGCGCAACCTGTACCACTTCCTGTACATCAGCGATATTCAGGCCATAGCGATCCAGCGCAGCACGATCCGGCAAGATGGACAGCACGGGTAAACCTGTGACCTGTTCCACCTTCACATCGGCTACACCTTCAACTTTTTGCAATACGCTGGCAATGCCCTGCGCGGAATCAAGCAACTGGTCGAGATCATCGCCGTAAACTTTGACTGCCAGATCACTTCTCACACCGGAAATCAGCTCGTTAAAGCGCATTTGAATCGGCTGGGTGAATTCGTAATTATTCCCCGGCACTTTCTCTAATGCAGCTTGCAGCTCGGTGACAAATTCGGCTTTGGTTTTGCTGCTATCGGGCCACTCATCACGCGGTTTAAGCATCACGAATGTATCGGCTACGTTGGGTGGCATTGGGTCGGTAGCTACTTCCGGTGTGCCGATTTTGCTGAATACCTCCCGCACTTCGGGGAATTGCATCGTAGTTTTTTCCACCACTTTTTGCATTTCCACCGATTGGCTGAGTGACGTACCAGGAATTCGCATCGCATGAAGCGCGATATCGCCTTCATCAAGGCTTGGGATAAATTCTGCACCCATGCGCGAGGCGATAAGCAGGCTGATCACCACCAATGCACTGGCTCCGGCGATAATCTTCCACGGATGCACCAAGCTCCATTTAAGCATCGGTTCATACCATGCTTTCGATTTGCGGATAATCACACTTTCTTTTTCTTCTACCTTACCAGTGACAAACA
Source organism: Methylotenera sp. (assembly GCA_023259635.1). GTDB lineage: Bacteria > Pseudomonadota > Gammaproteobacteria > Burkholderiales > Methylophilaceae > Methylotenera. Next base: position 2,992 of record JALRGX010000065.1, read on the forward strand.
TGGCCACAGCAGCAGGAACGAACGTGATAGAGAGCAGCAAAGCGGCTAGCAATGCAGTCACCACAGTAAAGGCCATTGGATGGAACATTTTGCCCTCAATGCCGGTCAGCGAAAAGATCGGCAAATAGACCACGGTAATAATAATCACCCCGAAAATGCTCGGCTTGATTACCTCGGCGGTGGCTTCGGCAGTGAGTTTGAAGCGTTCCTCTTTGGTAAGCAATCGCCCTAATTGATGCTGTGCCATACCAAACCGCCGAATGCAGTTTTCTATGATAATAACTGCACCATCGACAATTAGGCCGAAGTCCAACGCGCCAAGGCTCATTAAGTTACCCGATACGCCGCGCCCGACCATGCCGGTAATGGTCATCAGCATAGAAATGGGAATGACCGCAGCGGTAATCAGCGCAGCGCGGATATTGCCGAGCAACAAAAACAGTACCACGATCACCAGCAATGCGCCTTCCAGCAGATTTTTCTCCACTGTCCAGATGGTGCGATCCACCAGTGAGGTGCGGTCATATACGGCGCGAGCAATGATACCTTCCGGCAGACTGTCATTGATGATGTCCAGCTTATCTGCCACACGCTGGGCAACTTCACGGCTGTTATCGCCCATCAGCATCATGGCTGTTCCCAGCACCACTTCCTTACCATTTTGTGTGGCGGCACCGGTGCGTAGCGGCGAGCCTAGTTTTACCAACGCAATATCGCTAATACGGATGGTCAGTTCATCACGCTTGGCCACGATGATATGGCCGATATCGGCTTCATCTTTCACCTGACCTGGCACTCGAATCAAATATTGTTCGCCATTTTTCTCAATATAGCCTGCGCCAACATTATCGTTATTGCGCTCTAAGGCTTCCACCAGCTCGGCAATAGTAAGATCGTAGGCTAGCAATCGTTCCGGATATGGCATCACATGGAATTGCTTTTCATAGCCACCGATAGAGTTGACCTCGACCACACCTTTAAGGTTACGCAGCTGCGGCACGATGATCCATTCCTGCACGGTGAGTAAATCCATCGGCGTGTAAGCCGTGCCATCTTCTTTCAGCGCACCTTCCTCGGCTTCTACGATGTAGGAGTAAATTTCACCTAAGCCCGTGGCGATTGGCCCCATGGTGGGTTCTAAGCCTTCGGGGATTTCACTTCGGATTTGCGATAAGCGTTCATTGAGTAGCTGCCGCGCAAAATAAATATCGGTGCCATCCTCAAACACGACCGTCACTTGGCTCAGGCCATAGCGCGATAGCGAGCGTGTGTAATCCAGCTTCGGAATGCCTGCCAGCACCGTTTCAATCGGGAAAGTCACGCGCTGCTCAACCTCTAATGGGGAGTAGCCTGCGGCCTCGGTGTTAATCTGCACCTGCACATTGGTGATATCCGGCACAGCATCAATCGATAGCCGGTTAAAATTATAAATGCCGAGTGCCATCAACCCGATGACAATCATCATGATCAGCCAGCGTTGGCGAATCGAGAAATAAACTATGGATTCTAACATATCTTTTTCACTGTCACCCTGTTCGGGTAACTTATCTAACCACTCTTCTTTAACGTAAACATGGCACGTTGCGCAAGCACAAGCTCCACCACAATCGGCATCAATTCCTGGCACACCATTTTGAACTGCACCCTCCATAATAGACAGGCCATTTTCAACATTAACTTCATGCTGTTTTCCGTTGAATTCAATGTAAGTAACTTTTGGCATGTGAACTTTATATTCATGGATGTATATAAAACAACTGTGAAATACAAAAACTTGAGAATTGATTACGAAGTTAAAAACTTTAGATTAAAAGATGTCTTTAAGAGGTTCTTTGACACTGGCATAGAATCTAAGGGGGCCTTGTTAGCTATCGATGCAAAAACTAACAATGTACTTGGGTCTTCGCGTTTTGTTTCCTATGATGCATCCAAATGCAGTATTGAAATAGGATATACAT
>JALRGX010000072.1 GCA_023259635.1 Methylotenera sp.
CGTGAGACAGTTTGGTCCCTATCTGCCGTGGGCGTTGGAAATTTGAAGGGACCTGCTCCTAGTACGAGAGGACCGGAGTGGACGGATCTCTGGTGGACCGGTTATCACGCCAGTGGTATAGCCGGGTAGCTAAATCCGGAAGAGATAAACGCTGAAAGCATCTAAGCGTGAAACTCGCCTTGAGATGAGATTTCCCTGGGGGTTTAACCCCCCTAAAGAGTCGTTCGAGACCAGGACGTTGATAGGTCGGATGTGGAAGCGCAGTAATGCGTTAAGCTGACCGATACTAATTGCTCGTGAGGCTTGATCCTATAACCTTAAAACTTGAATATGATTCAGTTTGGGTTGTTCTAAAGACTTGATGATGTAATCAATACCCATTTGAGCCATACCGGAAGGTATGATGACTTTACTTCTTCCAATTTGTTACAGACGCCTCATGAAAATGAGACGGCAACACAGCATTTCTGCTGATGAAAACCCGTAAGGGTCAAAACATCAGTGATACCAGTTATGCTTGGCGGCCATAGCGGTTTGGACCCACCCCTTCCCATCTCGAACAGGGCCGTGAAACGAACCAGCGCCAATGATAGTATGCTCTTCGCATGCGAAAGTAGGTCACTGCCAAGCTATTTATACCTAAACGCCCCTTCATTCATATGATGGGGCGTTTCTATTTGTACTTCCTCAAAACTCTTCCATTTGTTCATCTAATCGATGCCTAGCGGTAGGCTTGTTTTAAGTGCAGCTATCCACAAATACTAATTTTAGGCCTGGCACTGGACATCTTCGGCTGCGCGGTTAACAAAAGCAAGTAGAGGTGCACATAGCGCTATAACGGCTAGGGTCTATATCTTTATTTAATACTGCTGTTAAATTGAACTACTCACTAGCGAATGACAGATGCTTTAGTATCAGAAGAACGCGTGTTTAATTCGCGTAAAATAGATTTTAATGTTGAGATGCGTGTAAATTACTCTTACTAGTTTCGATATGGCTGGAAAAGAAATAGTTATGTCGGCCATTATGGTCAAATTGGCACATAGCTCTCATTAAGTTGGGCTTTATTCTGAATAATATTCTTAACAGTGAAACTTTAAAATTTATAACCAAAATAAATATCCATGGTTTGTATGGATTGTTATTGCTAAATGCTGAAGTATTTATCGGTATTGTTTCCAATTCATTGAATTCATTGGTATAATGCGCTAGAATTTTTTTGATGGGCTTTGAGCCCTTTTTTTGTTTCTGCAACTTGCGTAGCGTGTTGGTGGCTGTAATAAACGCTCGGTTGTGGTCACCGTGAGATGGGGGTTGAGAGCATGCAAGATTTGCATACATTGATAGAGCAGTCAGTGAGCCAGTTAGGTTACGATCTTGTTGATTTAGAGATTTCTAATCGTGGCAAGTTACTGCGGGTATTTATTGACAAGCAAAACCCTGCGGATATAAAAGACAGTGTAAATATTGATGATTGTGTGCTGGTGAGTAATCAGTTAGGTAACCTGCTTGCTGTTGAGCACGAGATTGATTATGACCGCCTTGAAGTTTCTTCTCCCGGTATGGACCGAGTGTTGAAAAAAGAAGCGGATTTTTTACGTTTTATTGGTGAGCGCGCTACCGTTAAATTGCGCGTACCACAGGTCGAAATGGTGGTTAACACTAGAACCGGTGCGGAAGAAAAAGTGACCAAAAAGAATTTCTTGGGAATTTTGCGAGGTTTTGAAGATGGTAACCTGTTGTTGGAATGTGATGGCGTGATGCAGAAAATAACATTATCAAATATTGATAAGTCACGTTTAAGCCCTGTGTTTTAGTTTGAGAAAATTATTAAATAAAGATTAACCTGCAATTTATAGTCGGAGATTGATGATGAGTCGTGAAATTTTATTGTTGGTAGATGCCTTGGCGCATGAAAAGAATGTGGGTAAAGACGTAATTTTTACTGCGTTAGAGCTCGCGTTGGCTTCAGCTACCAAGAAAAAGCATCATGATGATGCCGACGTGCGTGTGGAAATCGACCGTGAAACTGGCGACTATAAAACATTCAGACGTTGGCAATTTGTAGAATATGACTTGCTGGAAAACTCAGCCTATCAGATAGATGAGGAGGATGGGCGTTCAGAAGGTCTGAGCATCGGCGATTATTATGAAGAGCCGCTGGAAAATATCGAGTTTGGCCGTATTGGTGCGCAAGCAGCTAAGCAGGTTATTTTGCAGAAAGTGCGTGAAGCCGAGCGAGAGCAGATTCTGCAGGACTTTTTAGCGCGCGATGAAAAATTGGTTACGGGTGTAATCAAGCGCATGGAAAAAGGTAATGCGATTATTGAAATTGGTCGTATAGAAGCGCTGTTGCCGCGTGAGCAGATGATTCCTAAAGAGAATCTGCGGGTAGGCGACCGCGTGCGAGCCTATCTACTGCGCATCGAGCGTGGTGGCCGTGGTCCGCAATTGATTTTGTCCAGAATTACACCTGCATTCCTGATTCGCTTATTTGAGCTGGAAGTGCCTGAAATTGAAGAAGGTTTGCTTGAAATTCGTTCGGCAGCGCGTGACCCTGGCTTGCGTTCAAAAATTGCCGTGAAAAGTAATGATCAGCGCCTGGACCCGGTAGGTACTTGCGTGGGTATGCGCGGTTCACGTGTGCAGGCAGTTACGGCTGAGTTGGCTGGCGAGCGTGTTGATATCGTATTGTGGAGCATGGAACCTGCGCAGTTTGTGATCAATGCCATGTCTCCAGCTGAAGTTTCCAGCATCGTGGTAGATGAAGATGCACATAGCATGGATGTTGTAGTTGACGAAGAGCAGCTGGCATTGGCAATTGGCCGTAATGGACAGAACGTGCGCCTTGCTTCAGAGTTAACTGGCTGGACATTGAATATCCTGACTGTCGATCAAGCTGCGCAGAAGAATCAAGAAGAGTTTGCAAGTGTAAGCCATCTCTTTATGGAAAAGCTGGATGTAGATGAGGAGGTGGCTGAAATCCTGGTGCAGGAAGGTTTTAGTACACTGGAAGAGATTGCTTACGTGCCTCTGGCTGAGATGCTTGAGATAGAGGCGTTTGATGAAGATACTGTTGAGGAATTGCGTAAACGCGCACGAGCAGCTTTGTTAACTGAAGCTATTGCTAAAGAAGAGAAAGTTGAAGAAGCGGCTGAAGACTTGCTGGCATTAGAGGGTATGGATGATGTAACAGCACATCTGTTGGCATCTAAAGGTATTTCAACGATGGATGATTTGGCGGAACTTGCAATTGATGAGTTGGTAGAACTCACCGGCATGGATGAGGAGCGCGCAAAGGCGTTGATCATGAAAGCTCGCGAGCCTTGGTTTAAATAAGTAAAATCACAGTAATGAGATTTAAAAAGAAGATATAGACAGGAAGCGGGTAATCCAAAACCTGTCAAAAGTATCTATGTTAAGAAGTAAAAGCAGTAAGCTGGGCAATAAAGCCTAGGGAAAAGAATACTGGAGCAACAAATGGCACAAACAACCGTAGAACAATTTGCTGGCGAATTAAAGCTGCCTACAGCATTGCTATTAGAGCAGCTAAAAAGTGCTGGCGTGCATAAGTCTAGTGCAGAGGATCAGTTAAGCGAAGCAGATAAAGCCGCATTGCTGGACCATTTACGCAAAGAGCACGGTACACAGGCACCTAAAAGCAAGATTACGCTGACACGTAAATCCAGTACGGAAATTAAAAAAACGGATAATACTGGTAAGGCACGTACGATTCAGGTTGAAGTACGTAAGAAGCGTATTATCGAACAGCGTGAGGAAGCTGGTTTACCTGCCCAGGAGGAAGTTGTACCGGTAGCAGAGGTGCTTGAGGCGCCCGTTGTTCCAGTAGAGCCTGTAGTTGAAATACAGGAGCCTGTAGTTGAGGCTGCGCCGGAGCCGGAAGTGCTAGAGCCGGAGGTTGTGCCACCACCAGAAGTTGAAGTTGTTGTGGAGGAACCTGTTGAGCCAGCTCCGGAAAAGGAAATTGTTAAGCCACAAACTATCAGCCGTAAAGACCTGCTTGGAGCTGAAGAGATTGCCTTGCGTGAGCAAGAGGCTAAGCGCCATGCAACTTTGCTGGCACTGCAGGCAGAAGATAAGCGCAGAAAAGAAGAGTTGGCGCAACGACGCCTGGAAGAGGAAGCTAAAAGACTGGCTGAGGCTGAAGCGGCTAAAGAAAAAGCGGCCAAGCTTTCTGAAGGTACTCTGCATAAACCTGCAGTCAAAGAGGGTGCTGAAAAACCAGCAGCTAAAGAAGCTAAAAAAGGCAAAGGTAACAATAAAGAGTGGACTGATGCCGAGAATAAAAAGCGCGGCTTGAAAACACGCGGCGATATTACTGCCGGTAAATCGGGCTGGCGTGCACCAAAAGGCAAGAGCCATAAACATCATGCTGATGAAGACCAGCAGCACGCATTTACTGCCCCTACAGAGCCTATTGTCCATGAGGTGCTGGTACCTGAAACCATCACCGTGGCTGACTTAGCACACAAAATGTCTGTGAAGTCAGGTGAGGTAATCAAGGCGTTGATGGGTATGGGTATGATGGTAACAATCAACCAGGTGCTTGATCAGGAAACAGCAATTATCGTTGTTGAAGAAATGGGCCATGAAGCCAAAGCTGCCGCGCCAAATGATCCTGACGCTTTCCTTGAAGAAACAGAACATGCTGAAGCGGTAATGGAAACGCGTCCGCCGGTGGTTACCGTGATGGGTCACGTTGACCATGGTAAAACTTCATTGCTGGATTACATCCGCCGTAGCCGAGTGGCAACTGCCGAGGCTGGCGGTATTACGCAACACATCGGGGCTTATCACGTGGAGACTCCACGCGGTATGGTAACTTTCCTGGATACTCCAGGCCATGAAGCATTTACAGCGATGCGTGCTCGTGGTGCCAAAGCAACGGATATCGTGATTCTTGTAGTTTCTGCCGATGACGGTGTGATGCCGCAAACCATTGAAGCGATACACCATGCCAAGGCTGCGAATGTACCGTTAGTGGTTGCTATCAATAAAATTGACAAACCTGAGGCACAGCCTGAGCGTGTAAAAATGGAGTTGATTAACCATGAAGTGGTGCCAGAGGAATTTGGTGGCGATACTATGTTCCGAGAAGTTTCAGCCAAAACCGGTAAAGGTATTGATGACTTGTTGGAAGCGGTATTGCTGCAAGCGGAAGTACTGGAGTTGCAGGCTCCTAAAAACACACCTGCCAAGGGGCTGGTAATTGAAGGTCGCTTGGATAAAGGTCGCGGTTCAGTTGCGACAATTCTGGTCCAGTCAGGCACGTTAAGACGTGGTGATATGTTATTGGCCGGCACAACCTTTGGTAAAGTGCGCGCAATGCTGGACGAGTCGGGTAAAGATATTCAGGAAGCCGGCCCATCTATCCCTGTAGAAATTCTGGGATTGTCTGATGTGCCGAGTGCAGGTGAAGAAGTCATTGTGTTAAATGATGAGCGCAAAGCCCGTGAAATTGCCTTGTTCCGTCAAGGTAAGTACCGTGATGTTAAATTGGCTAAACAGCAGGCTGCCAAGCTGGAAAATATGTTCGAGCAAATGGAGTCTGGTGAGGTGCAAGTGCTGAACCTGATTATTAAATCAGACGTGCAGGGCTCTTATGAGGCGCTGGCAACAAGCCTGCAAAAACTATCTACCAGTGAAGTGAAAGTGAATATTATTCACACTGGCGTTGGTGCAATTAGCGAGTCTGACGTGAACCTGGCGGCTGCATCTAAAGCAGTATTGATCGGCTTTAACGTGCGTGCTGACTCAGGTGCGCGCAAGCTGGTTGATACTTTAGGTGTTGATGTACGTTACTACAACATCATTTACGAAGCTGTGGATGAAGTTAAAGCAGCACTGGGCGGCATGTTGGCACCAGAGCAGAAAGAGCAGATGATCGGTACTGTAGAGGTGCGTGAAGTATTCCGTATTTCTAAAGTTGGCGCGATTGCCGGTTGTTATGTGCAGGACGGTATGATCAAGCGCAATTCTAAAGTACGTGTGTTGCGCAACAACGTAATCATCCATACCGGCGAGTTGGACTCATTGAAACGTTTCAAAGATGACGTAAAAGAAGTTAAGAACAACTTTGAATGCGGTCTGTCTATTAAGAACTTCAACGACATCGAAGTTGGTGATATCTTGGAAGTTTATGAAATGGTGGAAGTTGCACGTACTTTATAAATTAAAACTGTGTCGTAATGCGTTGTTAAAAAGCAAAAAACTTTCGCTTACATATCAAAACATATGCGGCGCCCATTTTTTGCTTTTTGCCTAGCCTTACTTATCACACCAATCTTATAGTGTTAGCTATTTAGATTGGTGGGGATGCCCTTGACGGGTAACACTTTTAATTTATTGGAGTTATCAAATGGCTAAAGATTTTTCACGTAGCCACCGTGTGGCAGAGCAGATGCAGCGTGAACTCGCTGATCTGCTGCAGTTTGAAGTTAAGGATCCGCGTGTGGGCATGGTTACCATCACAGCAGTTGAGGTGACTGGTGATATGGCACACGCCAAGATTTTCTACAGCGCCGCTAAAGCTAGCGATAGCTTGCAGCAGGGGCTGGAGAAGTCTGCTGGTTTCCTGCGTACACAGCTGGGAAGACGCATGTTACTGCGCACGGTTCCGCAACTGCACTTTGTCTATGATTCATCTATTGATAATGGCATGATGATGTCCAAATTGATTGATGCTGCACTGGCATCGAAACCAGGCAAATCATAGATTTATTCTCACAGGCTAAACCTTTGCAGTTCAAAAAACCCAAAAGGCAGATTAATGGCATTCTGTTGCTGGATAAGCCATTAGGATTTTCATCAAACCAAGCCCTGCAAAAAGTAAAATGGCTTTTAAAAGCAGCCAAAGCTGGCCATACCGGTACTTTGGATCCACTGGCAACAGGATTGCTGCCACTGTGTTTCGGTGAGGCGACAAAGTTTGCACATTACCTGACCGATGCTGATAAAACCTATGTTGCAACGGTTAAACTCGGAGCAACAACGACTACGGGCGATGCTGAAGGTGAGGTGCTTTCAACAGGCACTGTTAACGTAACGCAGGCCGAATTTGAAAAAGTTTGCTATCAGTTTTTAGGTGAAATCAGCCAGACCCCTCCCATGTATTCAGCCCTAAAATTCGAGGGCAAGGCTTTGTACGAATATGCACGTGCAGGTGTGGACATAGAACGTCAGGCACGTCTGGTAAGCATTCACAGTATCGAAGTAAATTCGTTTGCGGGCGATGTCGCTGTGATTACTGTTACTTGCAGCAAGGGAACCTATATACGTACACTGGCTGAAGATATAGGTAAGCAGCTTGGTTGCGGTGCACATCTGATTGGCTTGCGCAGGACTGCAACCGCAGATTATCAAATTTCGCAGACAGTAACTTTAGCGCAGTTTGAGGCGATGAGTGATGAAGATCGTCTGGCAGCGTTAGCGCCACCAGATAGCGCGGTACATTATTTACCGGCAATAACACTGGATGAGGATAGCGCTTTCTATTTGTTGCAGGGACAGGCGGTGTGGCGCAGTGGCGTTACTCCGGCAGGTTTGTTAAGGTTGTATAACGAAAAACAGGTGTTTTTAGGGTTGGGCGAGTTGCAGGTGGACGGCAAAATTGCACCTAAGCGCTTGATGCAGCAAGTAAATAATTGATATTTATTAAAAATATTGCTTGTTAAGAGTAAGGCAAGCCTCTATAATGCTCGGCTCATGTAAATGATTGTTTGGGCGGTTTGGATAGAATATATCGGGGCTGCCTTTGCATTGACGCAAAACATCTAAAATTTAGGATTAAGTTATGGCAACTACAGCACAAGAAACCGCGAAAATCATCGCAGAATATCAACGCTCAGCAAACGATACAGCTAGCCCAGAAGTACAAGTGGCACTTTTGACTAATCGTATCACTTATTTGACAGAGCACTTCAAATCTAACAAAAAAGACAACCACTCACGCCGTGGTTTGCTGGCTTTAGTTAGCCAACGTCGTAGCTTGTTGGATTATCTGAAACGTAAAGATGCAAGCCGTTATCAAACACTGATTCAACGCTTGAGTCTACGTAAATAACTTTTATAAAAGTGTCAAAACTTACAAAGTATTGCCTGTTGGTTTTGGGCGCACTTTTATAATTGCTGTAAAAAGCCGATAGCATGGAAATGCGTCGGCTTTTTTTATTGTTAGATTGTTATTGGGTAGTGAATAGCAGTCTGTAGAAAAAAGGAAAATAAATGTTTAATAAAGTGACTAAGAGTATTCAATATGGTGCGCATACGCTCACCCTTGAAACAGGTGAAATTTCACGTCAGGCAGATGCCGCAGTGATGGTGAGCTACGGCGACACGGTAGTGTTGGTAGCTGTTACCAGCAAACGTGAAGTAAAAGCGGGCCAGGACTTTTTCCCATTGACAGTAGATTACATGGAAAAAACCTATGCTGCAGGTAAAATTCCAGGCGGTTTCTTCAAGCGTGAAGGCCGTCCTTCAGAAAAAGAAACGCTTACCAGCCGCTTGATTGACCGTCCATTACGTCCACTGTTTCCGGAAGCATTCTATAACGAAGTGCAAGTGGTGGCGACTGTGTTGTCATCAGATCCTGAAATCGATGCAGATATCCCTGCGATCATTGGTGCATCAGCAGCCATGGCGATTTCCGGTATTCCGTTCTACGGCCCATTAGGTGCGGCACGTGTTGGTTATATCAATGATGAATATGTATTAAACCCGACTAAATCACAGTTGGAAGAAACTGAGTTGGATTTGGTTGTTGCTGCAACTGAAACTGCCGTAATGATGGTGGAATCAGAAGCGAAAGAATTGTCTGAAGAAGTAATGCTGGGCGCAGTGGTTTACGGCCATGAGCAAATGCAAGCTGTAATTACCATGATTAACGAACTGTCTACTGAAGCTGGTAAAGATGCTTGGGACTGGGTTGCTCCAGAGCCAGATACAGCATTGATTGAAAAAGTAGCAAGTCTGGCTGCTGCCGATATTAACGCTGCATTCCAAATCAAGGCAAAAGGTGCACGTTCTGCCAAGCTGGAAGAAATTACAAATCGCGTATTGGGTGAGTTGATCACAGAAGAAACTTCAACTACCGAAGCTAACAAAATCAAGAATGAAATCTTTAATTTAGAAGCTAAAACAGTTCGCAGCCAAATCCTGAATGGCGAGCCACGTATTGATGGCCGTGATACCCGTACCGTACGCCCTATCAGCATCCGTACCGGTGTGTTGCCACGCACCCATGGCTCAGCACTGTTTACACGCGGTGAAACACAGGCATTGGTAGTTGCAACACTTGGTACTGGCCGTGATGAGCAGATCATTGATGCTTTGCAGGGTGAATATGCAGACCGTTTCATGCTGCACTACAACATGCCTCCATACGCAACTGGTGAAACCGGCCGTGTGGGTACACCAAAACGTCGCGAAATCGGCCATGGCCGTTTGGCTAAACGTGCGCTGGTAGCAGCATTGCCATCTAAAGAAGATTTCGATTACACCATGCGTGTAGTTTCTGAAATTACAGAGTCTAACGGCTCA
>JALRGX010000077.1 GCA_023259635.1 Methylotenera sp.
CTAGTACCCACGCCTACATCTACTGTCATCACTGGTTTTCCATTGTAAGTAAATGCAGTTTTGTTGATATAGAAAGCTGGCACATAACCTTGTGACACTAAATCACGTTGCAGGCCAGTACGCATAACATGGCGGATATTAAAAGTAGCTACCGCAGGGCTACCAAACTGCACGGGGTCATCAACATGCAATTTAATCTTACCTGCTGCAGCGCGCACTGCAGATTCATCATTATCGACCGTACCGCCGCAACCGCCAGCCGCGCGAATTTCACGTTTTGCCATATACAACTTACCATCGGCAGATTCGCCCACCAAGCGTACGAATGAATCGGTTTCCATACGGATGCGTGTAGAAATCTGGAAATTACCCAACATATCAGTCAGGTGGTAAGTAGATGCCAGCTGGATAGGGTTAGCATCAACCAATACATAGATTTTCTTGATATCGACACTGTTGGCGGCACCTTTATCGTAACTAAAGGTAACCGGAACCTGTGCGCCGCTCTCGGCACGGCGTGGGGCATCAATTTTAAGGAAATCAACGTCCTGAATATCGCGCTTGGCAAAGAACGCCTCTTTCACCACCGGCCATAATTTAGGGTCAGCCTCCGCATGTGCAGCGGTAATAAAAGCCAATGAAACACCTGCCACCATTAGCAACTTAAAAAGCCAAGATTGTGCCTGTTTGCCCATACATCCACTCCAAAAAGTTATTTGATATAAATGCCTAATATTTGAATTATGACAGAGAAGCAACTTACTAAGTTCGCTTACTTCATGATGCAGAATGGTGAGTCACGTTAGAGCTTCTCATTCTCCATATGGAAAAATAACTCAATCCCATTACCAACAGGATCTTTGAAGTTAATCTGCCTGACATTTAACACTGGCAAATCACGAATGGTATATTCAACGTTATGCTTTTTAAGGTGCGCTTCCGTTGCCGGCATATCGGTACAGGTAAAGGAGATATGGTCCAGCGTAGTCAACGCATTAATCAATGGCTCCCCATCGCCGCGATATTCAGCCAGATGCACCACTGCATTAGCGTCTTTCTCATCAATGTATAGCCAGAACCCTCTGCTTGTAAAGCCTTCACGTAACCCAACCTTCAGGCCGACGATATCGCAGTAAAAGTCTTTCAACTTCAACATCGTCTCATACGGCGTGCGTAGATTGACATGATTAAGTTCGGTAATTGGCATCAATCAATTCTCCAAAAATGAGATTTGCGCCGCACTGGCCAGGCGCATCATCCCAGACAGTACAATTAGTACGGCAAGACGCTGCAACAACGCAAGCGAGTGCATTTTAAGCCGCTGGCGTTTGTGAGCGCACGCGTATATGCAACTCACGCAACTGTTTCTCATCCACTTCATTCGGTGCATTTGTCATCAGGCACTGTGCACGCTGTGTTTTAGGGAATGCGATCACATCACGGATTGATTCTGCACCCGCCATCAGCGTTACCAGACGATCCAGGCCAAATGCCAAACCACCATGCGGAGGTGCGCCGTATTGCAATGCATCAAGCAGGAAGCCGAATTTCTCCTGCGCTTCTTCTTTGCTGATCTTCAATGCATCAAACACTTTAGACTGCACTTCCTGCTGATGGATACGTACAGAACCACCGCCTACTTCCCAGCCGTTCAGGACCATGTCATAAGCTTTTGACAGGGCAGCACCCGGGTTGGTAGTCAGGAAGTCTTCATGACCATCTTTCGGTGCGGTGAACGGATGATGCAACGCAACCCAGCGGTCAGCCTCTTCGTCATGTTCAAACATCGGGAAATCCACCACCCACAATGGTGCCCATGCGCGGCCATCCACGTGGCCCTTATCGTGACCGACTTTAAGGCGTAATGCGCCTAACGCTTCGTTCACCACTTTAGCTTTATCGGCACCGAAGAATACGATATCGCCATTTTGTGCGCCGGTGCGCTCAATGATCGCGCGCAATGCAGTTTCGTGAATATTTTTCACAATCGGGCTTTGCAGGCCTTCTTCATTCAGTTTGGTAATGTCATTGATCTTGATATATGCCAGGCCTTTTGCACCGTAAATTTTTACGAATTCGGTATAAGCATCAATCTCTGAACGGCTGATTGCAGCGCCGTTCGGCACGCGCAATGCCGCTACGCGGCCACCCGCCATATTGGCGGCACCGGCAAACACTTTGAAATCCACGTCTTTCATCACATCTGAAAGTTCGGTAATTTCGAGAGTAACGCGCATATCCGGCTTATCTGAACCATATTTATTCATGGCTTCAGCAAATGGCATGCGCGGGAATTTAGCTGGCAGGTCTACGCCTTGTACTTGTTTCAGCATTTGGCGAATCATTTCTTCAACCAAATCCATAATGTCGTTTTCTTCCATGAACGACGTTTCGATATCCACCTGTGTGAATTCTGGTTGACGGTCTGCACGCAAATCTTCATCGCGGAAGCACTTGGTGATCTGGAAGTAGCGGTCAAAGCCTGACACCATCAGCAACTGTTTGAACAATTGCGGTGATTGCGGCAATGCGAAGAACATGCCGTGATGTACGCGGCTAGGCACCAGGTAATCACGCGCACCTTCCGGAGTGCTGCGAGTCAACATTGGGGTTTCAACTTCAATAAAGCCGTTAACATCCAGGTAATCGCGCAAAGTTTTAGCTACACGATAGCGCAGCATCAGGTTCTTTTGCATGGCTGGGCGACGCAAGTCAATGTATCGGTGCTCCAGACGCACGGTCTCAGTGAGGTTTTCATCATCCAGCATGAACGGTGGCGTGAGCGAAGGGTTCAGCACTTCGATTTCGGTTGCCAGCATTTCCACTTCACCGGTCGGCAGGTTAGGATTCACTGTGCCTTCGGGACGTGCACGCACTTTACACACCACTTTCAACACAAATTCATTACGTACGGTTTCAGCTATCGCGAAAGCATCTTTGGTATCCGGGTCAATCACGATTTGCGCCAGGCCTTCACGGTCACGCAAATCGATAAAGATAACACCGCCGTGGTCACGGCGACGGTGTGCCCAGCCACAGAGTGTTACAGTTTGACCAATATGTTCGCGGTTTAAATGGCCGCAGTAATGTGTACGCATCATAATTGTGTGTTTGCTATTTATTTATTGAGTTAAAAGTTTAGGTAATTTATTTGCCGGCGCCACGACGCCCATAGAGATAATATATTTAAGCGCCTCATCAACACTCATCTCCAACTCTATGACATCAGCTTTAGGCATCATTAAAAAATAACCGCCGGTAGGGTTGGGGGTTGTTGGCACGAATACGCTGACATAATCACCATGCAGATGATTGGCAACATCGCCGCCAGGTGTACCCGTTAAAAAGGCAATCGTCCAGACTCCTTCCCGCGGGAACTGCACTAGTACTGCCTTACGGAAGGCATTACCGGAGTCTGAAAACAGCGTATCGGAAACCTGCTTAACGCTGGAATAGATAGATTTCACTACCGGCACGCGCTGCAGCAACTTTTCCCAAAGCATAATCAGCTGCATGCCAAAAAAATTGGTTGCGATCACACCGGTCGTCAACACAATAGCAAAAGTTAAAATAACGCCAAAGCCGGGAATATCCAGCCCCAACAGCGTATGCGGATGCCATTCTTCCGGCAGCAGCAACAGGCTCTGATCCATCATGCCGATCAATGATTTCAATACCCAAACGGTAATCACCAAGGGCACCAGAACCAGCAGGCCTGTTATCAGATATTTCTTCATGAATATATATTTTCGCTAGTGGCAGGCACAACCTGTGCCGCAGGCGGCAGGCGTCGCATTATTCTCTGCAGCCGCTTCAGGCTTTTTTGCGCTGCTTCCGCCTTTAAAATCCGTTGCATACCAGCCGCTGCCGGTCAGTTGAAAACTAGGCGCTGAAACCTGCTTGGCAAAAGCCTCCTTGCCACACTCCGGGCAAACCTCTACTGCCGCCGCGCTTACCTTGCGCATTACCTCGGCTTTGTGGCCACAGCTACTGCATTGATAATCGTAAATAGGCATTCGAACCTCCTTACACAAATATGTTAAACAACCCGAAATTATACCTGAATCCTGCAAAAGCATTTAGCAGGGTTAATGGTCATCATCCTGCTGATTTTTAAAGCGTCTTGCCTTCACGCTTTCGGCCAGCATATCCAGAATCTCTACCGTATCATCCCAACCCAGGCAGCCATCGGTAATTGACTTACCGTATTCCAGCGCACAGCCGGGGGTATGATCCTGTCGGCCTTCATGCAAATGCGATTCAATCATGACACCCATGATACGGTCATCACCCTCGCGCAATTGCGCCGCCACATCTGCTGCCACCTGCTTTTGCAACTGATATTGACGCTGGCTATTGGCATGCGAACAATCCACCATCACTTTAGCATTTAGCCCTGACTGCGCGAGCTCTTTAGCTGCCGCATCTACATTGGCTGCATCGTAATTAGGCGTTTTTCCGCCGCGTAAAATAACGTGGCAGTCTTCATTACCGGTAGTGGAAATAATCGCCGAACGGCCCTCTTTAGTCACTGACAAAAAGTGATGTGGACTGGCTGCCGCCTTGATTGCATCCACAGCAATGCGGATATTGCCGTCAGTACCATTCTTGAAACCAACCGGGCAAGACAAGCCGGATGCAAGTTCACGATGAATCTGCGATTCTGTAGTACGTGCACCGATTGCGCCCCAACTCACCAGATCAGCCGTATATTGCGGCGTAATAGTATCCAGGAATTCAGTCGCGGCCGGTACACCCAGCTCATTTACTTCCAACAGGAAACGTCGCGCCAGATCCAGCCCTTCATTGATATCGAAACTGCCATCCAGGTGCGGGTCGTTAATCAAACCCTTCCACCCTACAGTTGTACGCGGCTTCTCAAAGTAGACGCGCATCACAATCAGCAGCTCATTGCTATACTTGTGATACTGCCTCAGCAAACGCTTCGCGTATTCAATCCCGGCGTCATAATCATGAATAGAGCAAGGGCCAATTACCACCAGCAGGCGATCATTAGCACTGTGCAGAATACGATGTATTTCGGCACGTGTTTTGATAATGCGATCCGTAGTGGCCTTGCTAGGCTCAAGCTTCTCCAGCAACACAGAAGGTTCAGTCAGCTCCTTGATTTCGATAATACGGACATCGTCTGTAATAATTTTTTGGCTAGGGCTCATTTGGGTAACTCGTTGAATGCGTAAAATAAAAGAAACGCAAAAAACAAAGCCCGTAATCCAGCGGGCTTTGTTGTAATAATTGGCTAATTATACTGCGATAGCACTCAAAACGGTACAAAAATCAATGGGATCACCGATTGATCAGCTCCTAAAAAGACTAGCGATCACGGTGATGGAAGCAAGGCTTCGCGAGAATAAATCCCGACACTACCACCCCGGTAGGGCTGTATAAAGTCAGCCCGGTCATGATCAAATGGCTTGCTGTCATTAGGTTTAAAGTAAAAAATGATACGGCCATCCGGATGCGCATCAAACCACTTAGAAAATTGACGCGCGTTCGTCTCCTCTATGGAACCCAACAATCGGCCGGCAAACTGGTATTGCCCAGGATACTTACCGTCATTCGCCACCAGAACACCGGCATCCTGCAGTGCCTTGATTCTTGCGCTGATAGGACGAATGTCATAAGCCAGGCCAGCCGTGCGAATGATCGCAAGATGCAAAACAAGCACCATAACCAAGCTGACTGAAGCCGTCAGCCAAACCTGATACTCAACACGCATCTGCCGCCACATCATCAAAATTCCGCCACAGAGCAATAATGCTATGCCAGCTGTTGCCGGGATATGTAGCATCCACTCAGCCCATACCAGCCGTACAGACAAATGCGGCATAAGCAACAACATAACACCTGCCAGCATAATGAAAATCGCCACACCTAGCCGCGCCATACGGCCGGGAGTCACTTCCAGCGAATCAAGACCACGCGCTGCAAGCAATGCAAATGCCGGGAAAATGGGCAACAAATAATGAACCTGTTTGCCGCTTATAAATGAAAATGCCAGAAACACCGGCACTGCCCAAGCCAGACAGAACCGCACCCCTATATCACCCATATCGCCGCGTAGCTTAAATAAACCACGCCATACGCCGCCCCACAACAACCAAGGGAACAACAGTACCGGCATCAGACCCAAGTACCACCAGAATGGGCGCTGATGTGCAAATGAATTAACCATGCGATCTGCGGTTTGCCCCCAGAATATCGCATGCTGGTACTCCGCCCCGCCACGAATCCCCGCAGGAATTGCCCATGCCAATGCGATCAAAGCACCCAACACTACGGCTGACAGAATACCCAAATACCAACGCTTCCAGACTACATCAGCGCCTTTTCCCCACCAAGGAGCAAGCACAGCTATCGGTAAAATTTGTAACAAAATGGTTGGCCCTTTGGCAAGCAGACCCAGGCCTATTGCCAACCCAACCAGCAGCCAGCCCGTCCAAACAGCGCCGCGCCAGGCAATAAGCACGCCAAGCATGCCAAGCAAAGTAAAGAAAGCCACCAGCATATCGAACATGGTTGCAGTCGCAAAGACGGTCCATAACAGACTGCCGAACAGAATAACCGATGCCATACGCGCGGTAGAGTCCCGCCCAGGCCACAGTATTTTTGAAATATGCATGGTAAGAAATACCCCGCCTAACCCAAAGAATGAAGGCACCAGGCGTGGCCACCAGTCATTCACGCCAAAAATCGCCCAGCCCAAATGCATCAGCCAGAATAAAAGTGGCGGTTTATGGCTATAGGCCTGATCATTCAGGAACGGCACCAGAAAATCACCCCGCAGCCACATATTCCATGCAACAGTGACGTAGCGCGTTTCATCAATAGGAATATAGTAACGGCTGAACAGAGACACAGTCATCAGGAAGAACCATAAGCTGAACAGCCCCATCGCATGGCGGTACGTTACTTTCATTTTAGCTCTACCTCCACAACACACGCCTGCAAGTTAATCTTGATAAGTAGGATTAAAACAATTTTCTGGATTACAACCATATATACACTTTGTGTTCAGAATATGCTTTAGATAAGCAAAATTACAAATGTTCAATTTAATACAAACAAACCCTCTAAACTGTTTAGGCTTAAAGGGTTCGTTTAGATATTTAAATCAGGGAGATCCTAAAACGGTATATCATCCTCAAAATCATCAAAACCCGAACCTGCAGCTGCAGGCTTAGGTGCCGATTGAGCTGGCGCTCTTGCCTGCCCCTGACTGGATGATGACTGATTATAGTCATCCATACCCCCCTGATCCATACCGCCATCATAGCTGGCATTTGAGCTGCTGCCATCACGGCTGCCCAGCATCTGCATCTGGTCAGCAATGATTTCTGTAGTGTAACGGTCCTGGCCTTCCTTGGTTTGCCATTTACGGGTCTGCAGGCGACCTTCAACGTAAACCGGGCGGCCTTTTTTAAGGTATTCACCGGCAATCTCCGCCAGTTTGCGATACATCACAATGTTGTGCCACTCGGTACGCTCTTGTCTGGCGCCGGATTTATCTTTCCAGCTATCTGTTGTTGCAATACTGAAATTACATACAGCCTCACCGTTCGGCATATAGCGCACTTCCGGGTCACGTCCCAGATTGCCTACCAAAATCACTTTATTCACTGATGCCATACTTACCCCCTCAACAATTGATACACTTGGGCGTCATCCCAATCATACGATTTATCCAATTTCAATATTACTGTGCGCTCTTGCGGCAACACTGCTGCCTCTACCACGCCAGCAAGTTCCAACAACTTAACTCTAATAGCCCCGGCTTGGTCTGCTGACATATCATCAGCAGCCTCATCCATCGTATACATCTTGGTTCTTACCGCCAGCGGCGCCTGCATAGATGATGCAAATAATAGCCATAAAAGCATCATCATGCCACAAAATATAAATACGCTGGAAAAGCCATACACGTGCGACAAATAGCCACCCAAAGCACCGCCAACAAAAATGCCTAGTGACTGCGATGTATTATAAACTCCCATTGCAGTCCCTTTTGCCGCGGCAGGTGCAATTTTACTGATCAATGACGGCAATGATGCTTCCAGCAAGTTGAATGCAATGAAATAAATTGTCAGCGAAGCGACAATACCCCAGAAATGCGATATAGAGACGGCAAACATAATTTGAGCAAGCAGCATCACTGCAATTGCCGACACAAACACCTGCTTCATTTTGGATTGCTTTTCACCATAGATGATTGCAGGCACCATCAGCACAAACGCGGCCATTACTACCGGCAAATAAATTTTCCAATGCTGATTAACATCCATGGCACTGGTTTGGTTGATCGCAAAAGGCACCACCACGAACATTGCCATCTGCGCTGCATGCAAGGCAAATATTCCATAATTCAGACGTAACAGCTGGGTATTTTTCAATACATCTTTTAATTTTTCCGGCGCAGCACTTGCATCCGAATGGTAATAACTGAGCACCGGATCCGGTACAACAAATCTTACGACAGCGATCGCTGCCAGCGTCAGAATACCGGTCAGGAAGAATATACCCGGCACGCCTATCCACTCATTCAGAATCGGCCCGGCCACCAGTGAAATGGCGAAGGCGATACCAATAGTTCCGCCAATGGTTGCCATGGCTTTGGTACGATGTTCATCGCGCGTCAGGTCTGCCACCAGCGCAGTCACTACAGCCGACACCGCGCCTGCACCCTGGATAGCACGGCCGATAATCACGCCCTCGATATTCATGGCAAGTGCTGCCACCATACTGCCAACGGCAAAAATACCCAGCCCGAGATATATCATAGGCTTTCGTCCATATTTATCTGAAGCCATGCCAAATGGCAGCTGCAGCAGAGCCTGCGTCAAACCATAAGCCCCCAGTGCCAAACCCACCATAAATCCACTTGGTTTATCAGGTAAGGTTGATGCGTAAATTGCAAATATCGGCAAAATCAAGAACATGCCGAGCATGCGCAGGCCATAAATTGAGGCCAAACTCAAAGTGGCACGCAACTCAGTCGGCGTCATTTTTTCCTGCAAGATCAATGGTGGGACAGTGCTATTTATTTCTGAAGTTGTGTTATGCAACGAAGACATGAAAAAATAATTAATCTTAATGCGTTAAAATAGGTATATTAGCAGGTTGCCTCTATTTTAAGTATAAAGCATGATGGATTTAATTCGTATTCGCGGTGCGCGAACCCACAATTTAAAAAATATATCACTGGACATTCCACGCAACAAGCTGGTTGTCATTACCGGCCTGTCAGGTTCCGGCAAGTCTTCGCTTGCATTTGACACACTGTATGCAGAAGGGCAGCGCCGCTACGTAGAATCCCTATCTGCCTATGCCCGCCAGTTTCTGGCACGCATGGACAAGCCTGATGTAGATTTAATTGAAGGTCTATCCCCTGCAATTTCTATTGAACAAAAATCCACCTCGCACAACCCACGTTCCACCGTTGGTACGGTTACCGAAATTCATGATTACTTGAGATTGCTATATGCCCGCGCCGGCGACCCGGAATGTCCCGAGCATGGCATCAAACTTGAAGCACAAACCGTAAGCCAGATGGTAGATAGCGTTTTAGCGCTGCCGGAAGATACCAAGCTCATGATACTTGCGCCGGTTGTTTCCAACCGCAAAGGCGAACAGCTGGACCTGTTTGAAGAACTCAAGGCACAAGGCTTTGTGCGCCTGCGCATTGATGGCAAGATTTATGAAATAGATGCCTTACCGCAACTGGCAAAAACCACCAAGCACAATGTTGATGTTGTGGTGGATCGCCTCAAAGTAAGAGCCGACATGAAACAACGTATTGCCGAATCTTTCGAAACGGCGCTGCGACTGGCAGATGGTAAAGCCATCGCTGTAGAAATGGATACAGACCAAGAGCATTTGTTCTCAGCCAAATTCTCATGCCCGGTTTGTGATTACTCACTTGCAGAATTGGAACCACGTCTATTTTCATTCAATAACCCGATGGGCGCCTGCCCAAAATGTGACGGCCTGGGCAATATTAACTTTTTTGACCCGAAACGCGTTGTTGCATTCCCGCATTTGTCATTAGCCGCAGGTGCAATCAAAGGCTGGGACAGACGTAACCAGTTCTACTTCCAGATGCTTTCAAGCCTGGCTGCGCATTACAATTTCGACCTTGATACCACCTTTGAGAAACTGCCAGATAACATTCAGCATATCCTGCTACATGGCAGCGGAAAAGACGAAATCGGATTTAAGTACCTGAACGAACGTGGTGCGTTTTACCAGAAAACCCACACTTTTGAAGGCATTCTAAATAACCTGCAGCGACGTTATCACGAAACTGACTCACAAACCGTACGTGAAGAGCTGGCTAAATACCTGAACTCGCAAACCTGCCCGGATTGTACTGGTACACGTTTGCGTAAAGAAGCACGCCACGTAAAAGTAGGGAATAAAAATATCCACGAAGTCTGCGAAGTGCCGCTTAAGCAAGCACTTACTTTCTTTGATAATGTTGAGTTGACTGGAGCCAAACTCGCCATTGCCGATAAAATCGTCAAGGAAATAAGCAGCCGCCTGAAATTTCTCACCAACGTCGGCCTGGAATATTTATCTTTATCCCGCTCTGCCGAAACTTTATCCGGCGGAGAGGCGCAGCGTATCCGCCTGGCTTCACAAATCGGCAGCGGCCTGACCGGCGTTATGTATGTATTGGACGAACCATCAATCGGCTTACACCAGCGCGACAATGACCGCTTGCTCGACACCCTTAAGCGCCTGCGCGACATCGGTAACAGCGTGATTGTGGTTGAACATGATCAGGATGCCATCATGGAAGCTGACTATGTTGTAGATATCGGCCCCGGAGCAGGTGAGCATGGCGGCCGTATTGTGGCAGAAGGCACGCCGGCGCAAATCAAGGAAAATCCAAACTCGGTAACTGGTGAATACCTGAGCGGCAAGCGCCAGATTACTTACAATAAAAAACGTACCGCACCCGATCCGGCGCGCTGGATGAAACTTACCAACGCTACCGGCAACAACCTGAAAGACGTGACCTTAAAGCTGCCAGTTGGTTTGCTCAGTTGCATTACCGGCGTTTCCGGCAGCGGCAAATCCACGCTGATTAACGATACGCTATACCGCATTGTTGCACACCATTTATACGGCAGCAGCACCGAGTCCGCCCCGTATGGCGAAATGGAAGGACTGGAATTCTTTGATAAAGTGGTTGATGTAGACCAAAGCCCGATTGGGCGGACTCCACGTTCCAACCCGGCAACGTATACCGGTCTATTCACACCGATACGAGACTTGTTTGCCAACGTGCCTGAAAGCCGCGCTCGTGGTTACGGGCCAGGCCGTTACTCATTTAACGTCAAAGGTGGACGCTGCGAGGCATGCCAGGGTGATGGTGTTATTCGCGTAGAAATGCACTTTCTTCCCGACGTATACGTCCCTTGTGATGTGTGCAAAGGTCACCGCTACAACCGTGAAACGCTGGAAATTCAATTCAAAGGCAAAAACATTCATGAGATTCTGGGCATGACAGTTGAACAGGCGCACGCATTCTTCAGCGCGCAGCCCGTCATTGCTCGTAAATTGCAGACGCTGCTAGACGTGGGTTTAGGCTATATCACATTAGGCCAAAGCGCTACCACATTGTCTGGCGGCGAAGCACAGCGCGTCAAATTAGCGCTGGAGCTCAGCAAACGAGATACCGGCCGTACTTTATATATTCTGGATGAACCTACCACCGGCTTGCATTTTGCCGATATTCAGCTATTGCTCGATGTTATCCATCGTTTACGCGATGCTGGCAATACCATCGTCATTATTGAACATAATCTTGATGTAATTAAGACTGCGGACTGGATTGTGGACATGGGCCCGGAAGGCGGCGATGGCGGTGGAACCATTATTGCAGAAGGCACGCCGGAGCATGTTGCACAAAGCGGCACCAGCTATACAGCCAGGTACCTGAAGACCATGCTGTAACCGGTGTAATTACACCACACAAAAATTACGCGAACTCATGGCCGATAAGCATTTGCGGCATTTTCGGCCATGATGTAGCATAACGTTATCGACGTGGCCTTGCTTGTTAACCCCAGTTACTTCACGTTAAGTTCATCACATAATCCCTGCCACGCATGTTTGGTAATCCGCAGAATACCCATAATTCTGTGTACTGCACGAGTTTCAGTTAATTTAACCGGTTTAGTACTCTGACTCGCTGCTATTTCATAACCCATTATAGTAAAGGGTACTTCTATAAATGCAGAGTTTGGGATGCAGTTTACCCGTGAAGGGCATGTCCGTAGAATATATGCGCTTAAGCGCATTATTCATACGCTAAAGGTGCACGGAAC
>JALRGX010000152.1 GCA_023259635.1 Methylotenera sp.
TCATCCCCTGGGGTAATGCCGGTGATGTTATAGCGGCGGTACTCGCTATTCTGCATATCGCCACGGTCAAACACGACACAGCTTGCAACCGTAGCCTCACCCATAGTATGGCTGATATCAAAACACTCCATGCGCTCAGTACTATCCGGTAAATGCAGCGCCTCCCGTAACGCCACTAATTTAGCAGCCTGATTGGCAGAAGTAGCAGCGCGCTGCCCCAATGCCAATTCAGCGTTGGTTTGCGCCATTTTAAACCACACGCGCTTATCGCCTATAGGGTTGGTATTGATCTTGACCTTACGCCCAGCCTGCTCGCTCAACACTTCCTCCAGCACTGCTGTTTCAATTTTAATACCGGTCACAATCAAAGGCGGCGTGTTCTGCGCTACATAATGCTGTGCGATAAATGCCTCCACACTATTTTCCAGCGTTTCACCATCGGTATTTTTAGGCATAAAGCTTCTATCGCCTAAGTGCCGGCCGCCCCGAATCATTACCAGATTAATACAATGCTGCCCTTGCAGTTCAGCACAAGCAATCACGTCGGCATCCGACACATTAAAGTCGCTTACAAACTGCTTGGCCTGTACCTGCCGCAATGCCTGGATACGGTCGCGGAACACCGCTGCTTGTTCGTACTCCTGCTTAGCAGCAGAAGTATTCATCTGCTCGCCTAAAGCGTCCATCACCTCTGTGGTTTTCCCCTGCAAGAACATCGCAGCCTGATGCACATCGCTGCGATAATCTTCTTCTGAAATAAAACCCACACACGGCGCCGTGCAACGTTCAATCTGATGCTGCAGGCACGGACGACTGCGATTGGAAAAAACCGTGTTTTCACAAGTACGCAGTTTGAATACTTTCTGTAACAGCTGGATACTCTCACGCACTGCGACCGCGTTAGGAAAAGGCCCAAAATATTGGCTGCCTTTACGCTGCGCGCCGCGATGAAACGCCAAGCGCGGAAACGCATCGCCAGTTAACGTAATATAAGGATAGGATTTATCATCACGGAACAGCACGTTGTAACGCGGCATCAACCCTTTAATCAGGTTATTTTCCAGCAGCAAAGCCTCTGCTTCACTACGGGTTACCGTGGTTTCGATTTTGACAATATTACTCACCATCATGCGCGTACGCGGACTAGGTAAGTTCTTATTAAAATAGGATGAGACGCGCTTTTTGAGGTCTTTGGCCTTCCCTACATAAATCACCTCATCCGCAGCGTTGATCATACGATACACACCTGGCAGGTTTGGCAGATTTTTCAGGATGGGTTTAGGGTCAAACATACAGAAGCAGTAGCTTTCGTGATAAAAATTCAGGGGTAATACTTAAGGAGGCACTGATTTATTCATAATCCGTCATTACCAACGAAGTCTTTAGCCGCGAGCGTAGCGTGGCGGGAAGCAATCCAGAGTTTAATATAACAATATGTTATGGATCGCCACGTCGTTTCACTCCTTCACGCCAAACTTGCTAATTTAGTAGCTTAGTTTGGCGGGGATGCCCTTTACGGGTACGCGATGACAGAATAAATCAGCGTTTCCTTAACTTTTAGAGATTACTCATCAAGTAGCTGCCCTGCAATCGCCCAATCCTCATACGCTACTTCTTCAAACGTAATGTAAGTATAAGATTTTGGTTTGTGTGCTATACGCTCCAGCGTTTCAGTAATTTCTTTAGTGATTTGCGCTTTCTGTTCACGGGTAACTTCACCTGCAAGCTTGATATTGACATATGGCATGTTGACTCTCCTTTTATTGGTCAGGTTACAGAAAACTATAATACTTACAGCTCACTTTTAATCGAAGCAAATACTTCATGAAACATCGCCTCAGTTAAACGGCGCGTCTGTGTGTTGTAACGGCTGCAATGATAACTATCGTATAACACTAACCCATTTGGCAATGTGTGGCGCGCAGCGTGGGCAAACTTGTAATCTTTGGCTTTTAAGGCAAATGCCTTTAACACAGCTGCATGCGCTACATTCCCCAAAGCCAGAATGATGCTGCCTGATGATAAAAGTTTCAGCTCCGCAGATATAAATTGATTGCAGGTCGCAATCTCGGCAGGCAGCGGCTTATTATCCGGCGGCAGACATTTCACCGCATTGCTGATGCGGCAATTGATCAGCTGCAAATCATCATCAGCAGAAACCGAAACCGGCTTTGTTGCAAAACCAAATTTATAAAGCGTTTCATACAGCAGCACACCAGCATAATCACCGGTAAATGGCCGCCCGGTCTGGTTAGCTCCATGCATTCCCGGCGCGAGACCCACGATTATCAGCCTGGCATCAGCATCACCAAAAGCCGGGACCGGTTTACAAAAGTAGCTGGGGTGCTTTGCTTTCACTTCATCCAGAAAGTGAGCCAGACGCTCACACTGCCGGCAATTAATATCAAACGTCACCGAAGAATTCATAATGCAGAATTACATTCAACCGTTTTATTTTGACAACGTAATGTAGTGACAATATCCCGCACCAGATTCAGCGTAAATACCAACAGCAGCAATGAAATGAATAAAGACAAAATGGGGTCTATCGGCATCCAGCCTGTAAAGTAAATCACGATGCCTGCAGCCACCGCAGCAAGCGAACCCAGCAGGTCGCCAATCACATGCAGGTATGCGGCACGGTTATTCAGGCTCTCCCCATGGTGCTCTGCCTGATGGTGCAGCTGTTTAGCCACAATCAAATTCACGATCAAACCCAGCGTTGCGATAATGGTCAAGCCCAATCCCTGAACCTGATGCGGATTCTGAAAACGGTCCAGCGCCTCAATAACCACATAACCAATCACCAGCAACATAGTTGCTGCATTAATGATGGAAACCGAAAGCTCTGCATAACTCACACCTGACTGATGGCGCGCGACTTTTGGTTTTCTTGAAATAACACTTGCCATCCATGCCAAGCCAAGCGCCGCCACATCGGAGAACATATGCCCGGCATCGCTTAACAATGCCAATGAGCCGGTGTACCAACTGCCGACTGCTTCAACAATTGCAAAAATAAAAATCAGGGCAAAAGGAATAAAGTAGTGATCATGATCATCGTCATGATCATGATGGTGCGTATTCTGTGACATATTTCGAATATATTAAAAAGTAATCTATAAATGAAATGCTAACTGAAAATAGCAGCTTTAGGTAAGTTAAGGCTATAGCAAAAGCATTAAAAGCTATAATACCGAAACTTTATCATTAGTCATTTCTATATATTTAGCGCCATGCTCAGTTACCGTCACGCCTTTCACGCAGGAAACCACGCCGATGTACTGAAACACTATGTACTCGGATTAGTACTTGCCTACACTGTACAAAAAGAAAAACCATTCTGGTATATCGACACCCATGCAGGCGCTGGTATGTACAGCCTGAGTGAAGGATATGCCACTCAGAATGCAGAATTTGAAGAAGGCATCAGCAAACTTGTTGCCACCAAAAATCTGCCAAAGCCGCTTGCTGATTACGTGACACAGATTCAGTCTTTCAATGGCAACAGCATAGCGCTTTACCCGGGGTCTCCATCCATCGCAGAATTATATCTGCGTGCCGACGATAGAATGCGCCTGTTCGAACTACACCCAAATGACTACAAAATTCTTGATGAAAACTTCCAGGCTTTTGGCAAACAGGTCAAAATTGAAATGCAGAATGGCTTTGCCGGCATTAAAGCTTGCTTGCCACCGCCACCGCGACGAGCTGTAGTGCTCATAGATCCGCCGTATGAAGACAAACAGGATTATGTGCATGTGGTCGATACCATAAAAGACAGCCTGAAGCGCTTCCCTACCGGCACTTACATCGTGTGGTACCCAATCCTGCAACGTGCGGAACCTGATGAGATGATAAACAGTCTCAAAGCGCTGGATGTGCCGAATTGGCTGCATGTCACCATGTCGATACACGCGCCTTCGCAAGAAGGCTTTGGCATGCATGGCAGCGGCCTGTTTATCATCAATCCGCCTTGGACACTGCCTGGCACGCTGGCTGAAACGATGCCGATAGTGACACAGTTACTGGCGCTTGATGAGACTGCAAATTTCACATTGGATAGCCATATCAGTTAAGCAAAAATTCCACATGGAACTGATACAATAATTGAGAGTTTTGCACGATTGTTTTTTTAACTAAAAATCCATCAATCACGTCATTCCCGCGGAGGCGGGAATCTAGGCAATCAACCACCTGAATTAGATTCCCGCCTTCGCGGGAATGACAGTTTTAAGGAGTTCCACTAGAGAGTTAATGCTTTTTTAGTTTTATGCAAAGGTCTCTAATTACGATTTTCATCACAATATTCAAGGACTTTAATTTAACATGCAAGAAAAAAATAAATCATCATCAACGATTTACAGGCAAAGCAACATCATGACGAACATCCTGTTCGGCAGTCGCTGGCTGCAATTGCCGCTTTATCTGGGCCTGATCGTTGCCCAGGCAGTTTATGTGTTCTTTTTTGGTGTTGAACTGGTGCACCTGGTTTCGCACGCAAAAACGCTGGTCGAAGCAGACATCATGCTGATTGTGCTCGGCCTGATTGATGTGGTAATGATCTCAAACCTGCTGATCATGGTCATTGTAGGCGGTTATGAAACCTTTGTTTCACGCCTGAACCTTGAAGGCCATCCTGATGAACCAGATTGGCTCTCACATGTAAACGCTAACCTGCTCAAGGTAAAACTGGCAACAGCGATTATCGGCATTTCATCCATTCATCTGCTGAAAACCTTTATTAATGCAGAAAACCTGAGTGATAAAGTGCTCATCTCGCAAACGCTGATCCATATGACTTTTGTATTCTCAGCAATCGCAATTGCCTATATCGATAAACTAATGTCTCATTCAACTGTTAATGCACAGCATTAAACCACTGGAGCCCAATCAGAAAAGCTGCACCACTGTAGCTGGTGCAGTTTCCACATGACTCACTGAAAATGCATGAACCGTGATGGTTTTCTCATTCTCAGTTTCCACACTTACGCGCCAATCGCCCTCTTTCAGGTTCTGCTTATAGGTATATCCCCTAAAGCCGCCGTAGCGCCCCCCTGACAGGCTGAAACCAGATTTAGACTCAGTCTGCCAGCCATTTTTCTCATCATAGTGCTGCCAGCGATGATATAGCTTGGTTTGTAAACCCGGTGGCGCAAATACTGAAGAAAAACAATACACGCGCTGGCCTGGCACCAATTCCAGATCGTCACTGGTTTTACGCCAGAATACCCACCATGGAGATGCCTGCTGTTTAAGCAGGTAATTACCATTAGTTTTATATAACTCATAACTAATCGCCAAGTCTCGTTTCACCAATGGTACCGGGGGGATCATATCTACCGCATAAGCAAACATCAGTACCGCGGCAATAACTCCAACAGGTTTGATGCTGCCATAATGCCGCGGCGTCATTATATATAACCAATACGCAAGACCAGCACCAATGAGTGTGCTTAAATAAAACCATATTGCATGAATGCTACCCAACATAAAAGGCAGGGCAAAATTAAAGAGCAACATTGCACACAGGCCGAATAAAGCCCAACTTAACGTAAAACGCTTATATTCACTCTCAAGGAACTCATTGGCTACCAGCAGCACTCCCAGCATCAGTGAAGTCAGCCATGCCAGCCAATGACTGGAGCTTTTAAAGTAAAGAATAAATAACGCGCTGAATAAGCTGCCAAATAAAAACTGCAGTAGAAAATACGCCAACCCAGGTGTATGCAGCTTCTTTAAAAACGGGAAAAGTCGTATCTGTGGCTTGGTTACAGGACCAGCTGTTTCATCTACCGGCCTGCCAATCAGGTAAAGAATTAACGCAGCAGCAAATAAATAACCGGTAAAAATTGCCAGGTCCGAAGCCATCACATTACGCCCTATTGTGAGCGCATCCCAAATAAAACCACCAAAGAAGAAAATTACCGGAAAGAAATCAGCCAGTTTACGCACATGACGTTGCACGGTCTGCATCCAAGGCTTCTGGGGAAGTTGTATGTTCATTTGAAAAAATGTTCAGAGAAATTATCTGGGAGAAAGTTAAGCTCTAAAAGTAATGACCTGCTACATAGCCAATCACGATCCCGACAATCAGCGCTATGGTAACACCGCGATAAGTCAGGACATCTTTACTATAACCACGTTTGATGGCCACAAATGAAACCAGGTATCCTATAGCGTTCAGCAACCAGATAAAAGACAGGCTTAGTATTTTAACAACGAGCGGACCAACAAATGGCACCATGCCTATGATGCCAATTACCCAGGCAAAAACATGAGAAGCCGTACCAAACAACAGCACACCTGCCGTTACTGCCTTGGCATCCCAATTGTAATGCCAAGCTGCCCAGACAATTACCAACAGTACAATAGTTAAAGGCAACATGATCTTCCACGCGCCACGTTTTGGCGGTTGCGTGATCTCTTTTGCATTAAAAATCTCGGGGACTTCCGGTAGATGCAGAGTCATATCATGCTTTCTTGATTAGGGATAAAGCATCAGGCCAGCAAATATTCTTGATACTTGCCGGCCTGTACAGAAGGCTAAATTAAGCACCTTCTACGATCGCAATCACTTTCTTACCACTACTCACAGTATCGAGCGCAGTCTTGTATGCTGTCATCTGGTTAAAATTCAGGTACTTGTAAATCTCGGCAGCATTAGCAAGCTTGTTACCCACGGTTTCCAGATACTCGGCATGCGTAGGCATGCGTCCCAGCTTGGCACATACGGCAGCCAGCTCGGCAGAGCCCAGGTAGACACGTGCGTCTTTACCCATGCGGTTATCAAAGTTACGTGTACTGGTTGAGAATACGGTCGCTTTATCAGCCACCCTTGCCTGGTTACCCATGCACAGTGAACAGCCCGGCACTTCGGTTCGTGCCCCGGCAATACCGAATATTGAGTACACACCTTCGTCGCGCAGTTGCGCTTCGTCCATGCGCGTTGGCGGTGCAATCCATAGGCGGGTTGGTATACCGCCGGCACCTTCCAGCACTTTGGCGGCTGCGCGGTAATGACCGATATTGGTCATGCAACTACCGATAAACACTTCATCAATCTTGTCGCCTACCACTGCAGACAGTGGTTTGATGTCATCCGGATCGTTCGGGCAGGCTACCAGCGGTTCCTTGATTTCATTCAGGTCAATCTCGATCACGTGTGCATAGTCTGCATCAGCATCGGCTTCCAGCAGTTCGGGTTGCGCCAGCCAGGCCTGCATGCTTTCAATACGGCGCTGCAGTGTGCGTGCATCCTGATAACCGTTATCGATCATGTTTTGCAGCAATACGATGTTTGAATTCAGGAATTCAATCACAGGTGCTTTATTCAGTTTCACGGTACAGCCGTTGGCTGAACGTTCGGCTGAAGCATCGGCAAATTCAAATGCCTGCTCCACTTTCAGGTCGGGCAGACCTTCGATTTCCAGGATACGGCCATTGAATACGTTTTTCTTGCCTTGTTTGCCTACGGTCAGCGTGCCTTCCTGGATCGCTGCATACGGAATCGCATTGACCAGGTCTCGCAGGGTGATGCCGGGCTGCATTTCGCCTTTAAAGCGTACCAGTACTGATTCCGGCATATCCAGCGGCATGACGCCCATCGCGGCAGCAAACGCTACCAGACCGGAGCCGGCAGGGAATGAAATGCCAATCGGGAAGCGGGTATGTGAGTCACCGCCGGTACCGACAGTATCTGGCAGCACCATGCGGTTGAGCCAGGAGTGAATCACGCCGTCACCCGGGTGCAGGCTTACGCCGCCGCGGCTGCTCATGAATTCAGGCAGGGTGTGCTGCAGTTTGATATCCACCGGTTTCGGGTAGGCCGCTGTATGGCAGAAGCTCTGCATTACCAGGTCTGCACTGAAGCCGAGGCAGGCCAGTTCTTTCAATTCATCACGGGTCATGCCGCCGGTAGTGTCCTGTGAGCCTACTGTAGTGGCTTTGGGTTCACAGTAGGTGCCGGGGCGCACACCGGCGACACCGCAGGCTTTGCCGACCATTTTCTGGGCCAGGGTATAGCCTTTGCCTGTATCTTGAGGCGCAACCGCCTGGATAAACAGTTCTGACGGTGGCAAGCCTAATGCCTTGCGGGCATTAGTGGTCACGCCGCGGCCGATAATCAGCGGAATACGGCCACCGGCACGCACTTCGTCCGGCATGGTGGTTGGTGCCAGCTCAAATGTGGCAATGACTTCACCGGTTTCATTCAGCACTTGCCCGGCATAAGGTTTGACGGTGATCACATCGCCCATCTGCATTTTTGAAACATCACATTGGATCGGCAGTGCGCCTGAGTCTTCTGCGGTGTTAAAGAATATCGGGGCGATTTTGGAACCGAGAATCACACCGCCGGTACGTTTGTTTGGAATATGGGGAATATCATTGCCCATGTGCCATTGCACAGAGTTGATTGCAGATTTGCGTGAGGAACCAGTGCCGACCACGTCGCCGACATAGGCGAGCGGCAAGCCTTTTTGTTTCAATGCTGCAATGGTGTTAAGACCATCCGGCATCTTGTTCACGAGCATGGCTTTGGCATGCAGCGGAATATCCGGGCGGCTCCAGGCTTCCTGTGCAGGGCTGAGGTCGTCAGTGTTGGTTTCGCCATCTACCTTGAATACCACCAGTTTGATTTCATCAGCCAGCACTGGCGCACTGGTGAACCATTCTGCATTGGCCCATGACTCAATCAGTTTTTTTGCATGTGCATTGCCTGCTTTCATTTTTGCATCGACGTCGTGGAATGCATCAAACATCAAAATCGTATGCGACAGCGCTTTAACCGCATGCTCGGCCATAGCAGGATTTGAATCTGACAAGTCCAGCAAGGCTACCAATGCCTGTACGTTGTAACCGCCGAGCATGGTTCCCAGCAGTTGTACGGCTTTTTCGGCACTGACTAGAGGGGAAGCTGCCTTGCCATTTGCAATGTCAGACAGAAATGCTGCTTTTACGTAGGCCGCCTGGTCCACACCGGCGGGTATGCGGTTTTCCAGTAAATCCATCAGCTGTTGTGCTGCACCGGCCGGCGGGGCTTTAATCAGTTCTACGAGCTGGGCTACCTGCTCGGCTGAAAGCGGTAATGGTGGCAGGTTCTGGGCGGCACGTTCTTGTACGTGCGTTGCATAGGGTTTTAACATAGTAGTGTGCATCTCTAAGATTGAATTGAAGATTGGTTCACATTATACCAATCTGAGAAAAGAATTTTGACTGTAATCGATGTAATTACACGGGTTTAAATTACACCATTTAAACTAGGCAAATCAAATGAAACAACTGCCTGCCCCTTATTTTTAGGATGCTAGTTCCCTAAAAAAACTGGAGCCCTATTTCACCTGGCCAGACTGCCCGGCTGGCGTTTGATCCGTATAAAGATCTTTAGCAAAAGGCGTACTGCAGCTTTTGCCGCGCGCTGATGACTCCCATTTATCCAACAGCTCTTTTTCATAATCCTTGCCGTGCTTGGACTCCAAAAATGCACGCACTTCAAACACATCGGCAAATCCGTTTTTATCGGTATCCATCAACGCAATGTTGTCTTCAACCGAAGGCCCCACATATCGATCTGCATCAGTAAGATAACCAAGCATATCTTCAGCTCGCGCCAAATTCAGGCTAAATGCTGAAAAAAAGAGGACAGCGGCCTGCAATAAAAAAACAAATGTTTTGAATAATTTCATAATAATTTCACTAATAAAAACTTCTGGCTTTTCAAACTCCAAATATTACGACCGATTAAATACCTATAAGTGCGACTCAAGTTGCAGCAAATATTTCAATAGATTTTCGATGCGCAATTTTCTTCATCCATTCTGCCGGGCCAAAGGTATGCACAGACTTGCCGCGACTATCCACTGCCACAGTCACCGGCATATCATGCACGGTAAACTCATAAATGGCTTCCATTCCCAAGTCCGCAAATGCGACCACTTCCGCTTTCTTGATCGCCTTGCTTACCAGGTAGGCGGCACCGCCAACTGCCGTCAGGTAAACGGACTGATGTCTGGCAATGGCTGCAATGGTTTCATCACCGCGTTCGGCTTTTCCTATCATGCCGAGCAGGCCGGTTTGTGCCAGCATCATTTCGGTAAAGTCATCCATGCGCGTTGCCGTGGTGGGCCCTGCCGGTCCGACCGCTTCGTCTCCTACTGCGTCTACCGGCCCAACGTAGTATATAAAGCGGTTGCTGAAGTCTATCGGCAGTTTTTCGCCGTTCTGCAGCATTGTTGCCATGCGCTTATGTGCTGCGTCACGCCCAGTGAGCATCTTCCCGCTCAGCAACAAGGTCTGTCCTGGCTGCCAGCTTTGGATCTGTTCACGGGTGATCGTATCCAGGTTCACGCGTAATGCGTCTTCGCTGGGTAACCAGTTCACATCAGGCCAGTCTTCCAGGCTTGGGGCTTCAAGCACCGCAGGACCACTGCCATCCAGTTCAAAATGCACATGGCGTGTCGCTGCACAGTTGGGTATGATCGCTACCGGCAGGCTTGCCGCATGGGTCGGGTAATCCAGTATCTTGACGTCGAGTACGGTAGCAAGGCCGCCCAGGCCTTGGGCGCCGATACCTAAATTGTTGACCTTCTCGAATATCTCGAGGCGCAGTTCTTCCAGTCTGTTCTGCGCGCCACGCGCTTTCAGTGCATGCATGTCAATCGGGGCCATCAGTGATTCTTTGGCGAGCAGCATGGCTTTTTCTGCACTGCCGCCTATGCCTATACCCAACATACCGGGTGGGCACCAGCCGGCGCCCATTGTAGGTACGACTTTCAGTATCCAGTCGACAATGCTGTCACTTGGGTTGAGCATGGCTAGTTTTGCCTTGTTTTCGCTGCCGCCGCCTTTGGCGCCGATGCTGATCTCTACCTTGTTGCCGGGCACCAGTGTCACATGCACGACGGCCGGTGTGTTGTCCCTGGTATTCTGGCGTTTGCCCGCAGGGTCACGCACTATGGAGGCGCGCAGTTTGTTTTCCGGTAGCTGATAGGCGCGCCGCACGCCTTCGTTGACGAGGTCTTCCAGTGACAGTGCGGTTTCAAAATGCACATCCATGCCAACTTTCACAAAGGCAATCACGATGCCGGTGTCCTGGCACAGTGGCCGCTTGCCTTCTGCACACATGCGCGAGTTGGTCAGTATCTGTGCTATCGCATCCTTGGCAGCCGGCGATTCTTCATGCGCATAGGCTTCGGCCAGCGCGTGAATATAGTCTGCCGGGTGGTAGTACGAGATGTACTGCAGGGCGTCGGCTATGCTTTGAATAAAGTCTTCTGGCTGAATGATCGTCATCTTGATGACTTCGCCGTTGCAATGCTTGAATTGATATCTTTACGCAAAATCTTTCCATTCTTGGTTCGTGGAAAGTCATGTGCCAAATAAACAGTTTTTGGGGTTTTATAAGCTGCCAGATGCTGCTTGCCATATTGCAGCAATTCATCCGCTGTCGCTTTTGCATCTGGTTTCAGAATGACATAGGCCACAACTAACAGTTTGTCTTTCTCAATCTCCTCGCCCACTGCCGCACAATCAGCAATATCCGGGTGACCTTTGTATACACGCTCTATTTCATAGGGTGAAACGCGGTAACCAAAACTCTTGATAATGTCATCCTTGCGCCCAAGGAACCAGATATAGCCATCCGTGTCATATTTTGCGTAATCCCCGGTGAAAAAATAGCCGTCATGTTTATATTTCCTGGTTTCATCTTCCAGATTCCAGTAACGGAGGAATAGTCCAGGATCATTATCCGGCACGCAGATCATACCCTCCTCTCCGATTGCTACCGGTTCCATGGTTTCAGGATTAAGCAGGCGAATATCATGACCTGGCTGCGGAAACCCTGCAGAGCCTGGGCGAATCGGCCGGTAAATGCTTTGTGACAGATAATAGGAAAACTCACTCATACCTACCGCCTCGTAGATATTAATACCAAAACGCTCATGCCACTGTGTAAGCACTTCATCAGAGAGATGTTCACCCGCACTCATGAAGTGGCGCATACTTGGCAACTGTGCGCCAGTAGTGGTTGTTTTCTGCAATATCTGGCGATATATGGTTGGCACGCCAATAAAAATTGTCGCTTCATGTTTCTGAATCAGGTCCAGCCATTTCTGCGCATCGTTCTTGCCCTCGTGCACAATTACAGTTTTACCCAGATAAAGCGGATCCATAAGACCTGTACCCAGCACATAGGTCCAGTTGAATTTTCCAGAGTGCAGGATGCGGTCCTGCTGCTTGTCGCTGTAGTTAAACCAGTATTGCGCAGCAGGCTGGCGACCGACCAAGGCACGATGTGCGTGCAGCACACCTTTTGGATAGCCGGTTGTACCAGAGGTATACACCAGATAAGCCGGATCATTAGCCTTGGTTTGATATGTCAGTGTTGCTGCACCCGCTGCTTGCAGGCAAGCGGCGAGATCAAGCACATTGAATCTCTGGTGCGGTTTGATTTCTGCCGCTTGCGTCAGCAGGATATGCTTCAGTGCTGGTGTTTCAATAATTGCGTCAGCCATGCCATACCAGGCCGTTGCGTCGGTCACCAGCACCTGCGCGCCGGAATCTTTTGCCAGATAAGCGACTTCTTCAGCAGTCAGCAGGGTTGAGGTCGGCACGGAAATCGCGCCCATTTTCATCGCCCCCAAAAATGCAATTGGGTAATCCAGGCTATTGGGCAGGCGAATCAGCACGCGGTCACCAGGCTTGACGCCGAGATCATGCAGCACCTGTGCAAACTGGTCTGTTTTTTTAGCCAGTTCGGCAAAAGTAATGGAGGATGTCCCCAGGGTATCATCCTCTACAATCATGGCAATATTATTCTGGCGGTCAGTGCCCAGATGGCGGTCAGTACATGCAGCACCGATATTGAAGTATTCGGGAACGTCCCATTCCCATTGCGGAAAGTCTGTAAACATTATAAAAGTACTCCATAAGGCCAGTTTTGACGAATAACCTGTGCTGGTAACAACTGCATCACATGCAGGGCAAATTCCATATCACTCGGCTTCAGGGCACGCAGTGCATGTGCACGCAGCAGGGTTTGCAGCGCTTTACCGAACATCGGCGGATCCAGCATCTCACCATCGAACTTGATAGCGCCACCCAACAAGGCATCGGCCTCAATTGCGGCTTTCAGTATGCTGACTTTTTGCGCCACTTCAGTCGGCGACGGTGTATAAGCGGTTTTACATAGATGGATATGACCAGGATGTATGACCTGTTTGCCGGTGAGCCCCATCGCGGCCTCCTTGCAGGCATGTTTGTAAACCACGCGAGATTCATTATCGCCATGCAGGTCCAGCCAGCGACGCACATCATGCGGTTCAAGGAATTTTTCAGGCATGGCGATAGCGCCTATCAGCGTTTCAACACCGCCAATTACACCCTTACCGGCGATACGTGCCTCAAACATCAGCTGATTCATGTAGAACTGCAGTTCATCAATCCAGTTCTCCGGGGTAATGTGTATACCCATCGCTTTAGAGAAGTCATGGATACCGAACACCACGTGCTTCACTGTATCGTACTGCATGAGATCCGGCGCAATTTTAAGGGATTTTGGGTGCTCGATAATCGGCTGAATCGTGATATTGGAATTAACACTCAGCAGAAAGCTCGACAGGTCGCGCACTTCTGCCGCGCCATAAGCCTCGCCGGCCTTCGCCAGCATCACGACATCTATATATTCACCCATATCACGCACCAGCTCCATATCGAGCTCGTATTCATCGGTGCGGAATGAATTGGCACGAATCGCGATTGTCACGCGCTGATTCACCTTGCGCAGGGCGGGCAATTCCTGCCGCAGTAAATCGCGGCTCATTTCCTTCTGCCGGCAGCCATCCTCAAGGTCAAAGATCAATGTGTGGGCGCTGGTATAGTGCGCATGTTTCTGCATGCGCGCCGAAGCCTGCGCCATATCCTCATAAATACCCAGGCTAGGCGCATACTTCACCGGTGGATAATACAGCTGAATGCCAGGCCAGTAATCGCCCAGCGCACTTGCATCTAAAGAGATAGGCTCTTCACCTATATGCATCATCACTTTATTCGGCCTCCTGATTTTGGTTTAGTCTCACCGACCTTAACTTGGCGAGCATGGCATTGGCAGCCTCGGTCTCAGCCAATCCAGTTTTATTGGGCTGCTTTGATGAATTGATCAAATCCCAGAATTCGTTATCCGGTAGCGCCAGCAAGTCATCAAATGCCTGCAGCTCACTCATATTGAGACTATTGAACTGTTTGTTTACAAAATCCTGCAACACAATATCAAGTTCAAGCAGCCCTCTTCTGCAGCGCCAGGCAAAACGTCTTTGTTCCGCATCCATTAAATTTTCAGCATTTAACATGACTCACCTCTACACCGATGTGATTGAAATGGTTTTTTTGGTTTTCTTCTCTTTGGCACGTAAAATTTTCAGGTCTTTAATCTTGGCAATTGCGGCATTCGGATTAAGCTTTTTCGGGCACACATCCACACAGTTCATAATGTTGTGGCAGCGATATAAACGGTAAGGATCTTCAAGATTCTCCAGCCGCTCGGCTTCGGCCTGATCGCGTGAATCCACGATAAACCGGTAAGCCGCCATCAGGCCTGATGGGCCTACGAATTTATCAGGATTCCACCAGAAACTCGGACAGGCCGTGGTACATGCTCCGCACATAATGCATTCGTACAGGCCATCAAGCTTGGCGCGGTCTTCAGGGCTTTGCAGACGCTCGGTTTCGGGCAATGGGTCATCGTTAATCAGGTAAGGCTTGATGGAATTGTAATGTTCGAAAAACTGCGTCATATCTACGACCAGATCACGTATCACCGGCAAACCTGGCATTGGTCTCAGCACTACTGGCTGTTCAAGATCCTGCAGCTTTGTGGTGCAGGCTAAACCATTCTTACCGTTGATATTCATGGCATCACTGCCACACACCCCTTCACGACATGATTTACGCAGCGACAGCGTATCATCCTGCTGCTTGATACGAATCAGCGCATCCAGCAGCATCTGGTCGCCCTCCTGCAACTCAAGTTCGTAATCCTGCATATAGGGCTTTTTGTCTACGTCCGGGTTATACCGATAAATGGAAAATTTCATATTCAATATGTCCTTGCCTTGGGTACGAATGGCTCTACAGTCAATGGCTGTAGACGCACCGGTTTATAAATCAGCTTATGGTCGTTTTTATAATAGAGTGAGTGTGACAGCCATTTGTCGTCATCCCGCCCGGAGAAGTCTTCACGTGCATGAGCACCGCGACTCTCTGTGCGGTTATTCGCCGCATGCATGGTCGCTGACGCCACCTCGATTAAATTATCCAACTCCAGCGCTTCAACCCGTGCCGTATTAAACACTTTGCTCTTGTCACTGATTTCTATGTGTTGCGCACGCTCTGCCACTTCGTTAATGACAGTCACCCCCTGCTCCAGCAGATCAGGGAACCTGAATACACCACAATGGGTCTGCATGGCTTTACGCATGGCCGCGCCAACTTCAGCCACACGCTCGCCGGCTTTCCTGCCCTCAAGACGAGCAATCCGTGCCAGTGTCATATCGGCCGCATCTGCTGGCAATGCTTTATGGGCAGTAGTTCTGGCAATCTCGCCGACCATTTTGTCCCCGGCTGCCTTGCCGAAAACAACCAGGTCCAGCAGTGAGTTCGATCCCAGGCGGTTTGCCCCATGGACGGAAACACACGCACATTCGCCTACTGCATATAAGCCTTTCACGGTTTTCTCGGTACCGGCACTGTATTCCACCACCTGTCCATCCAGATTGGTTGGAACACCACCCATCATATAGTGTGCTGTAGGCACTACCGGAATCGGGTTTTCTACGGGATCAACATTGGCAAAGGTTTTTGCGATCTCGCGAATACCGGGCAGCCTTTTACTGATTAATTCCTCACCCAGATGGTCCAGCTTCAGGTAAACGGCATCCTTGTTTTTACCAATACCGCGGCCTTCCTTGATTTCAGTCGCGATTGCGCGTGAAACGACATCACGGCTTGCCAGGTCTTTGGCATTAGGTGCGTAGCGCTCCATAAAACGCTCGCCATTTGAATTGACCAGGTAACCGCCTTCTCCACGCACACCCTCTGTGATCAACACGCCGGCATGCAACACACCGGTAGGGTGAAACTGCCAGAACTCCATATCCTGCAATGGCAGACCTGCACGGGATGCCATGCCCAAACCGTCACCAGTGTTAATGAAGGCATTTGTACTGGCCTGAAATATGCGGCCACCCCCGCCGGTAGCCAGCAAGGTAGTTTTAGCCTGCAGAATATGAATATCACCAGTTTCAATTTCCAGCGCAATCACACCCAGCACATCCCCGTCTGCATCACGCACCAGGTCCAGTGCAAACCATTCAACAAAAAACTGTGTATTTGCACGGATATTGCGTTGATATAAGGTGTGCAGCATCGCGTGACCAGTTCTGTCTGCCACTGCACAGGTGCGTGAGATTGGTTTTTCACCATAATTCTGTGTCATACCGCCAAACGGACGCTGGAATATCTTGCCGTTTTCCAGTCGATCAAACGGCATCCCGAAATGCTCCAGCTCAATAATGGCTTTGGCCGCGTTTCTGCACATGAATTCAATAGCATCCTGGTCACCGAGGTAATCAGAACCTTTTATAGTGTCATACATGTGCCAGAGCCAGTTATCGCCTGACACATTACCCAACGCAGCTGCAATACCGCCCTGCGCAGCCACGGTATGTGAGCGTGTAGGGAACACTTTAGACAGCACAGCGACTTTTACACCGGCCTCCGCCAGCTGCAGTGAGGCCCGCAGACCCGCACCGCCCCCGCCTACGATTACTGCATCAAATTGATGTTTTTGTATAGTCACGTCCTATATGCTCCATAAAATAACACCCGCCCAATACAGATAAATAACCAGCAATACATCTATCAGTATCTGCATAACAGCGCGTAATTTAAGATTAAATATGTAGTCCTTGAACACATCTCTCACACCTAGCCAGGCGTGCATCACCAGACTGACAAAGAACAGCAGCGTAAATACACGCCACCACCATGGAGACATGAGTTCTACCCAGCCTGCATAATCGCCCGGCTGTTTTATTATCAACATTAGCGCGAACACCAGCAGATAAAATGCCATCACTACTGCTGATAAACGCTGTGCCAGCCATAACCGCATGCCTGGATATTTTTTTGTAAGTAGTTCTATCAACATGATTAAACCGACGCCTCTACCAGATCACAAACGCAAACACTGTTACCGACATCACGTCCAGGCACAGCACCAACCGACTGGAAAATCTGGCTTTCCGCAAACTTGTCATCCAGTGCACATCCATCGCCAGATGTCTCAGGCCAGCATAAAAATGGTGGAAAAATGCCCATGACAGTACCAGCACAAACAATTTTGCCAGCCAGTGATGCAGCATTCCCATCAACGCAAGGTAGCTGGCATCACTTTGTAGTAATTGGCTCAAAGTCCATAGCAGTACCGGCAGCATCAAAAACAGCACCATTCCGCTCATGCGATGCATAATGGAGATGATTGCGTTCACAGGCAGGCGAATTGTGAACAGGTTCAGGTTTTTAGGCCGGTTGTACTGTTGCTGTTTATGCATCATCACGCCGCCCCGGCAACAGCTTTTGAAACCCACTCTAATAAACGCGGGTCAAATGGCTTGGGAATAATATAATCTCTACCAAAACTGAGTTCTTTAAGGTTGTAGGCTTTCAGCACCTCCTGTGGTACTTGTTCGCGCGCCAGTGCACTCAAGGCATGGGCGGCGGCAACTTTCATTTTTTCGGTAATCTGTTTTGCTTTTGCATCGAGCGCACCGCGAAATAAATATGGAAAGCACAGCGCATTATTCACTTGATTAGGAAAGTCGCTACGCCCAGTTGCCATGAGAATATCGTCGCGTATTGCATGAGCCACACTGGGCAGCACTTCCGGGTCAGGATTTGCCAGCGCAAAAATTACCGGATTTTTTGCCATACTCTTAATCAACCTGCTGTCCAGTGCATTTTTAGCTGATACACCGATGAAGACATCAGCACCCTGCATAGCATCTTGCAGGGTTTTTACGCCACCACTTGCTATTGCAAGCTCACGATTATTGTCATGCAGATCTGAACGTGAGGTATCCAGCACACCGGTTCTATCCACCATGGTGATCTCCACTGCGCCCATAAGCTTGAGTAATTTTGCACAGGAACAACCGGCAGCCCCTGCGCCCAGAAACACGATTTTCGCTTCTGGCAAGGTTTTACCCTGCAGCTCCAAGGCATTTAACAAAGCCGCTGCCACAATGACCGCAGTGCCGTGCTGGTCATCATGGAACACCGGAATATCCAGGCGTTTTTTGAGTTCATTTTCAATATAGAAACAGTGCGGTGCGGCAATATCTTCGAGATTTATGCCGCCAAAGGTTGGGGCAATATTCACTACTGTTTCAATAAATTCATCCGGGGTTTTGGCATTTACTTCTATATCAAATACATCAATGCCGGCAAAACGCTTGAATAATACTGCCTTGCCTTCCATTACCGGCTTGCTTGCGAGCGCACCCATATTACCCAGCCCCAGTACTGCGGTACCGTCTGTAATTACAGCCACCAGGTTACCCTTATTGGTATATTTATAGGCATTTGCAGCATCCGCATTTATCTCACGCACAGGTTCCGCTACGCCTGGAGTGTATGCCAGCGAAAGATCATCCTGTGTAGCGCAGGGTTTGGAAGACTCCACACTCAGCTTGCCCGGCAGAGGAAACTGGTGGTAATCGAGCGCACGTTTTTTTAAATCATCCATTTTCATATTCCAATACAGTCATCATGATTTACTTAAGCCATTATCCTGGTCGCTACTCCAACTCGCTCAGGTAGTGGTGATCATCGGTGAGACATAATCCCAGGCGCCATTCCATTGGCTTATCTCCATAGGTAAACGAAACACGTTCTACACTTAACAAGGGATAACCTTCTTTCAAGCCCAGTGCAGAAGCAGTTGCAGCATCTGCTCCAACTGCCTTCAAGCGCTCTTCTGCCCGTATCATGCGGATTCCAAACTGGGATTCGTACATTCTGTACATAGAACCATTCCACTCCTCCACCTTTACTCCATTCAGGCCTTTAAACGGGGCAGCAGGTACGATAATGTGATCAAATATCAGCGGCCGCCCTGAAAAAGTAAGCAAACGCTTCACCTCTATAGTCGCTGCACCCATCTTTATTTGAAGCGTTTTTGCAATATAAGCATCGGCCTTGGTTTTTACACATGAGATGAATTCATTCTGCAGCAACTCCTTTTTCCCGTTTACCGAAGTCAGGCGCAAAAATCTCAGCTTGATCACATCGGCATTATGCGTCGCAACAAAAGTACCCTTGCCCTGACGGCGTATCAAAATATTTTCTGCCGACAAACTATCAATCGCCTTACGCACCGTCCCCTGACTCACTTTATAGCGGGAAGCCAGTTCAAATTCACTGGGAATCGACTCTCCCGGGCGCCATTCTCCGGCAATCAGGCTTTGCGTAATCAGCACCTTGATCTGCTCATACAAAGGACGGTAGCTAGGTGAAATCAGCTGCTTATTCATTTTTTATCACTATCCATTCAATTAAAAACAACCAGTTAATGCATGCAAAATATAACCGTTGAGAATTTATATCATGGCAAATTAATTTAGTCTAGTGTTTTATATCTTATATAAGACATAAGATTTATGTTGACACTAAAATATTTTGGTCTATATAATCAATTCCACATTCTTAATGAAGTGATTTGATATGGAACACCACATCCGTCCAAGACGCTCGATGCTATATGTACCAGGGTGCAACAAGCACTATCTTGACCGTGCGCGCACACTTGCCGCTGATTCAGTCATTCTCGACCTGGGCGACCCTATACTGGTTGCAGCTAAGGAAGAGTCCCGGGCAAATGTCGTCGAAGCTGTCAGGCAAGGCGGTTACGGCAATCGCGAAGTTGTCGTCCGCGTAAACAATCTAGATTCAGAGTGGGGGCAGGACGATATCAAGGCCGTTGCCGATATCGGTGCAGATGCGATTCTGTTTCCCAATATTGAATCGCGCGAAGATGTATTAAAGGCGCAGCAATATCTGGATGATGCCAATGGCAGCCACATGCCGATGATGGTGATGATAGAGAGCCCGATTGCCGTACTTAATTCCAAAGAAATCGCGGCTGCATCAGACCGTGTTAACTGCATAGTAATGGCCACATCAGACTTGATTTCACAACTGCACGCACATGTTACGCACGAGCGCTCTGCAATCCTGACGTCACTATCAATGGTCATTCTGGCTGCACGGGCTTATGGCAAAGGCGTCATTGACGGCATCACCAGCGACTTTAAAAACATGCACTCATTCGAGTACGCATGCCGCCTTGGGCGCGACATGGGCATGGACGGAAAATCACTGGTGCATCCTGCACAGATTGCTTATTGCAATGATGCTTACACGCCGAAAGCAGCCGAAATTGCCAATGCAAAACTGATTATCAAGGCATTAAAGGAAGCCAATGAGGAAGGCCGTGGCACGGTAGTTGTCAATGACAAGCTGGTAGAAAACCACCACATTAAAGCTGCCCAACGTTTAATCAAACTACATGAAGCGATAGTGGAACTGGAAGAAGAGTTTATTTAAATGACAAACATCACACCTACAGCATCCGGCAAAATTAATAACGGGCGTTATTTTGAAGATTTCAGGCTGAATGAAATAATTCAGCACGCCACGCCACGTACGATCACTACGGGCGATGCCGCACTTTATATTGCACTGACAGGCGCACGCAACCCGCTGCATTGCAGCGAGCCATTTGCGCACGCCCTGGGTTTTGAAAGTGCTCCGATAGACGATTTGCTGGCATTCCACATTGCTTTTGGCAAAACCGTACCTGACATTTCAGTGAACGCAGTAGCCAATCTCGGATATGCCGACGTGCGTTTTTTACAACCGGTATTTGCCGGGGACACCCTGACTACATCCAGCACCGTGATAGGTTTAAAACAAAACTCCAGCGGAAAAAACGGGGTGGTCTATGTGCGTTCAACTTCTGTAAACCAGAACCAGCAGGTAGTTTTGACTTG
Organism: Methylotenera sp.; assembly: GCA_023259635.1. Classification (GTDB taxonomy): domain Bacteria; phylum Pseudomonadota; class Gammaproteobacteria; order Burkholderiales; family Methylophilaceae; genus Methylotenera. Next base: position 21,108 of record JALRGX010000152.1, read on the forward strand.
GGTGCGCTGGGTGATGGTGCACAAGAATGACTTAAGCATACCGGCACCTGAAACTGTAATTCCGGAATTGCCGGCTTATGTCACTGCCAGCAACCTGGGCATTCCGCACCAGTTTACGGTTCAGGGGTTTGAAGCGCAAACCACAGGCGGCCAGTACTATTGGGAAGATTATCAGGCTGGTGAACGCATCAACCACCCTGCCGGCATGACTATTAACGATAGTGACCATAGCCTTGCCACCAGGCTCTACCAGAACAATGCGCGCCTACATTTTGATAACCACCTGATGCAGTCATCCCCTTTTGGAAAGCGGCTGGTGTATGGCGGTATTGTTATTTCTGCCTGCCGCACCTTAAGTTATGAAGGGCTGGAAAATGCACTGGCAATACTCGCAATCAATGCCGGAACTCACGCCAACCCCTGCTTTGCCGGGGACACGATTTACAGCTTTACTGAAGTACTGGATTGCTGGGAGTTACCCAACAGAAATGATTTAGGTGCACTGCGCCTGCGCATGATAGGTATAAAGAATGCCACACCTGCCGAAATTACCGAGATCAAACCAGCCGGCAGCTACCACCAAAATATTGTTTTAGATCTTGACTACACTGTATTAATGCCTCGCAAAGGAAACCAGTAAATGGCCGTTCATCCAAACCAAGCCCTTTTTGAGGGTGAAAAACCGTTCCCACTCATACCGGCATGTGAACATTTTGCCGGTAGTGAAAAATTAATTTTAAAAGCGCTGTCACTTCAGGATACGATAGGTCCGGTATTTGATATCACCTGCGATTGTGAAGATGGTGCAGCCTCCGGCCAGGAACGTGAGCACGCAGAAATGATTGTGCGCGTACTCAATTCAGAGGCAAACAAACATCGCATGGCCGGTGCACGCATTCACGACTACACCCACCCAGCCTGGAAACAGGATATTGATATTCTGGTAGGCGGCGCGGGCCAGGTGCTGAGTTACATCACGATACCTAAATGCACAGACATCAGCCAGGCCAAAGAAATGATTGCCTACCTGCAAAAAATGGCGACACAATACGGTGTTGCACGTGAAATCCCCGTGCATATCCTGATAGAAACGCATGGAGCATTAAGGCAGGTACATGAAATTGCCACCCTGCCTTGGCTGCAGGTGCTGGATTTTGGCTTAATGGACTTTGTCAGCGCCCATCATGGCGCCATTCCTGCCAGCGCAATGCGCAGCCCTGGCCAGTTTGAACACAGATTGTTAGCACGCGCCAAGACTGAAGTAGTGGCCGCCGCGTTAGCCAATGGTGTAATTCCGGCACACAATGTAACACTGGATCTCAAAAATGTAGAAACTACACAGAGCGATGCCGGCCGTGCGCGTAACGAGTTTGGCTTTTTACGCATGTGGAGTATTTACCCTACACAGATCCAGGCCATTGTTGACGCCATGAAACCCAATTATGACGAAGTGACAGACGCAGCCAACATTCTGTTAGCCGCACAGCAAGCGGATTGGGGACCCATCCAGTACGCTGGTGAACTTCATGACAGGGCCACCTACCGTTATTTCTGGGAAGTATTGCAAAAAGCCAAATTAACAGGCGTTGCCATTCCAGAACAAGCCAACTCTTCTTTTTTTAGCTGAATATCATGACTAAACTAACTTCCGCAGGTGCGCGTTTTCGTGCAGCGCTAAGCGCAGAAAAACCATTACAAATTATCGGTGCAATTAATGCCTACCATGCTTTGCTCGCCACGCAGACCGGCTACCAGGCACTGTACCTTTCAGGCGGCGGTGTAGCGGCAGGCTCGCTGGGCATGCCCGACTTAGGCATATCCGCACTGGAAGATGTGCTGGTGGATGTACGCAGGATTACCGATGTTACCGAAACGCCGCTATTGGTGGATATAGACACCGGCTTTGGCGGGGCTTTCAATATCGCGCGCAGCATCAAAAGCGTTATCAAGGCAGGTGCTGCAGCCGTGCATATTGAAGACCAGGTTCAAGCCAAGCGCTGCGGTCACCGCCCGAACAAGGCGATTGTGAGCCAGGCTGAAATGGTGGACCGCATCAAAGCGGCCGTGGATGCAAAAACCGACCCTGATTTTGTCATTATGGCACGGACCGATGCACTGGCGGTTGAAGGCTTGCAGTCCGCGATCGACCGCGCCTGTGCCTGCGCTGAAGCAGGTGCCGACATGATATTTCCGGAAGCAATCACAGAACTTGGTATGTACAAAGAATTTGCCGCCGCAGTCAAAGTCCCAATTCTGGCAAATATTACCGAATTCGGTGCAACCCCTTTATTCACAGTAGATGAGCTACGCAGCGCAGATGTAAGCATGGTGCTTTACCCGCTTTCGGCTTTCCGTGCAATGAATCAGGCGGCACTCAAGGTTTATGAAGCAGTACGCCACGATGGCACACAAGCCAATGTCATAGACATCATGCAAACACGTGCCGAATTATATGATCACTTAAATTACCACACTTACGAACAAAAACTGGATGCACTTTTCAAGGGAGAAAAATAGCATGTCTACAACCACGCCATCATCTCATCATGAAACCCCGAAACGCAAAAAAGGCGTAGCGCTTGCAGGCGTCGCGGCTGGCACTAGCGCAATCTGCACCGTAGGCCACACCGGGAATGACCTGCACTACCGTGGATATGACATTCTCGAGCTTGCCAAATATGCAACATTTGAAGAAGTCGCCTACCTTTTGATTCATGGTGAGTTGCCAACCAAAGCGGAACTTGCCGCCTATCATCAAAAACTTAAAAAACTGCGCGGAATTCCAGAAGCTTTGAAAAAAGTACTGGAACAGATTCCTGCCGGCGCACATCCGATGGACGTGATGCGTACCGGCTGCTCGATGCTAGGCACACTGGAACCGGAAGCCGCTGACCATAATATTGATGCCAGCAAAGACCTGGGCGACCGGCTGATTTCATGCTTCAGTTCCATACTGCTCTACTGGTACCACTTCAGCCACAACAACAAACGCATTGATGTAGAAAGCGATGAAGATTCAATCGCCGCGCATTTCCTGCATTTGCTGCATGGCAAGCAACCATCTGAACTGCATATACAAGCCATGAATGCTTCTCTGGTGCTGTATGCAGAACATGAGTTTAATGCCTCGACTTTCACCGCACGCGTGATCGCTGGCACTTTATCTGATTTGTATTCCTGCATCACAGGCGCGATAGGCGCCTTGCGCGGCCCCAAACATGGCGGCGCTAATGAGGCCGCCATGGAGATTATTGAACGCTACAAAAATGCGGATGAAGCTGAAACCGACATCATGCAGCGTATGGCACGCAAGGAAATCATTATCGGTTTCGGTCACCCGGTTTATACCATTGCCGACCCGAGGAATGAATCAATTAAAGCCGTAAGCCGCAAGCTGAGCGAAGATAAAGGCGACATGACTTTATTCGATATTTCTGACCGCATTGAAACCACCATGTGGCGCGAGAAAAAAATGTTTCCCAATCTCGATTGGTACAGTGCTTCCAGCTATCACATGATGGGAATCCCAACCGGTATGTTTACACCGATTTTTGTAATTTCACGCACTACAGGCTGGGTTGCGCATGTGATCGAGCAGCGTATTGACAACAAGATCATTCGCCCTAACGCCGATTACACCGGACCGGATAACAGACCATTTGTCCCTATTGAGAAACGATAAATATTTATTCATTACGATTCGTGCCTTCGTGTCAGCGTTAAAAAAATCAGTCAGCCACAGATGCACGCTGATAAACGCGGATGTGAAATCTAAAACCAAACTGTTTTTAGGTTTTGCAATTATCTGCGTGTATCAGCGTGCATCTGCGGCTAATCAAAAACTTTAATTGAGAGATCCAATATGTCTAGCCATATTTCTAATGTACGCCCCGCCCCCGATCAAGTCATCGTTGACATCGCCAACTATGTTGCCGATTATGAAATCAAAAGCGACGAGGCTTACGATACCGCCCGCAACTGCCTGATGGATACTTTAGGCTGCGGCTTCGAAGCGCTGGATTACCCGGCCTGCACTAAATTATTAGGGCCTGTCATTGCCGGAACCATCGTGCCTGGTGGCTCAAAAGTTCCGGGGACTTCCTACCAGCTTGATCCGATCCTGGCCGCATTCAATATTGGCGCCATGATCCGCTGGCTGGATTTTAACGATACCTGGCTGGCTGCAGAATGGGGCCATCCGTCTGATAATCTAGGCGGCATTCTGGCCGCGGCAGATTATATGTCGCGTAAAAACGTCGCTGAGAACAAGCCGCCCCTATCTGTTAAAGACGTGCTGACTGCCATGATCAAGGCGCACGAGATTCAGGGTGTGCTGGCACTGGAAAACAGCTTTAACCGTGTTGGACTGGATCATGTCATCCTGGTAAAAATTGCCTCAACCGCAGTTGTCACAAAACTGCTGGGCGGCAATAAGGAAGATATCATCAATGCCGTTTCCAATGCGTTTGTGGACGGACAAAGCCTGCGTACTTACCGCCATAGCCCAAATACCGGTTCTCGAAAATCATGGGCAGCTGGTGATGCAACTTCACGCGCCGTGCGCCTGGCCTGGATGACCATACAGGGAGAAATGGGCTACCCATCTGCACTGACTGCCAAAACCTGGGGTTTCTACGATGTACTGTTTAAAGGCAACGCATTCAAATTTCAGCGTGCTTATGGCTCATATGTCATGGAAAACGTACTGTTCAAGATCTCATTCCCTGCCGAGTTTCATGCACAAACCGCAGTAGAATGCGCCTTACAGCTAAACAAACAGATTGGCAGCCGCTTGCAAACCATGGAGCAGATTGCGGCAATAGATAAAATTGTCATCACTACCCATGAATCCGCAATCCGCATTATCGACAAAACCGGCCCGCTGGATAATCCGGCCGACCGTGACCACTGCATTCAATACATGACGGCTATTGGGCTGCTAAAAGGCAACCTGACCGCACAGGACTATGAAGATGCGGTTGCCGCCGACCCTCGCATTGATCAGATTCGAGGCAAAATGGTATGCGTAGAAAAAGCTGAATACACCAAAGATTATCTGGACCCGGAAAAACGCTCTATTGCGAATGCAGTACAGGTATTCTTTAAAGATGGCACACAATCAGAAAATATCGCCGTGGAATATCCTATTGGTCACAGACGCCGCCGTAATGAAGGCATTCCTGAATTAATTAAAAAATTCAAAATCAATCTGGCGCGACGTTTTGATGCTGAAAAGCAAGCCGATATTCTGGCCTCATGCCTGGATAAAAATACGCTGGATACAATGCCGGTTAACCAGTTTGTGGATATGCTTTCATTTTGTTAACCCCCCCTAAAATTAGACTTCTGATCAAACTATCAACCTGCTTATCTGGCAATTGCCTGGATACATGAACTTTCCAGGCCACCAGTCTTTGTATCAAAAGTCATTTAATTAGAAAGGCCGATATGCTCTAAGAATATCGGCCTTTTAAGGAAACCTTATGAATATCGAACCTATAGAAAAAGGCCGCCTGTTCCATCCTGACGCTACTACAGTCAAGCAGGCAACCATACAAGGCATGGAAGAATATAATGCACTTTGTGCAGAGGCAGAAAATAACTATGAAGGTTTTTGGGCAAAGCTCGCACGTGAACTGCTTATCTGGCACAAGCCCTTTAATAGCATTCTTGATTCAAGTAATGCGCCATTTTATCGCTGGTTTTCTGATGGCGAACTCAATGTTTCATATAACTGTTTAGACCGACACTTAGATAAACACGGCGATAAAATTGCTATATTATTTGAAGCTGACGATGGCACATCTTCTTCAGTCAGCTACCGCGAGCTCTATCACCGCGTATGTAAATTTGCTAACGGACTCAAATCTTTAGGGCTTAACACTGGCGATCGTGTAGTCATTTATATGCCCATGGGCATTGAAGCTATAGTTGCGATGCAGGCATGTGCCCGCCTTGGTTTAATTCACTCTGTTGTTTTTGGCGGCTTTTCCTCGAAAAGCCTGTTGGAGCGCATTCACGACGCAAAACCTCGCGTCATTATTACAAGCGATGGACAATTCCGTGGTGGCAAGCGAATGCCACTGAAATCTGCTGTTGACGAGGCGCTTCAAGACCCGCAATGCTCCTGTATAGAAAAGGTTATCGTTTTTAAACGTACCGGTGAACAAATAAGCTGGGATGATGCCCGTGAAATCTGGTGGCATGACCTTACAGCAAATCAACCAGAAACCTGTGACCCTGTTTGGCTAAGTTCAGAACACCCCCTGTTTCTGCTATACACCTCTGGCTCTACAGGAAAACCTAAAGGTGTCCAGCATTCTTCTGGCGGCTATCTGCTGCACGCCATGAACACCATGCGCTGGACTTTTGATATCAAGGACCATGATATTTTCTGGTGTACTGCCGATGTTGGCTGGATTACAGGACACACCTATGTTGCTTACGGTCCATTAGCTATGGGAGCAACCCAAGTCATTTTTGAAGGAATCCCGACTCACCCTGATGCTTCACGTTTCTGGAAAATCATAGAAAAACACAAAGTCAGCATTTTTTACACCGCACCTACTGCTATCCGTTCACTCATAAAACTTGGCAGTGAGCTACCCAGCCAGCATAATTTATCATCCTTGCGCCTGCTTGGCTCAGTAGGAGAACCGATTAATCCAGAAGCATGGATGTGGTTCTACAATGAAGTTGGCGGTGGCAGATGCCCGATACTGGATACCTTTTGGCAAACAGAAACAGGCGGTCACATTATCACGCCATTACCGGGCGTTACGCCGCTAGTACCAGGCTCCTGCACACTCCCATTCCCCGGAATGCAAATTGCGGTTGTTGACGAAAGCGGGGAGGAAGTAAATTGGGGTACCGGTGGCTTTCTTGTAATAAAAAAACCCTGGCCATCTATGATACGCAACATATGGAATGACCCGGAGCGATACAAGCAATCATATTTCCCCGAGGACCTGGGCGGTAAACTCTACCTTGCTGGCGATGGGGCGATTCGAGATAGTGAAACAGGGTACTTCACTATTATGGGACGCATCGATGACGTATTAAATGTTTCAGGTCATCGTATGGGCACGATGGAAATCGAATCAGCAATCCTTGCGAATCCTTTAGTTGCAGAAGTCGCAGTGGTTGGCAAACCTCATGAAATCAAGGGGGAGTCCATCGTTGCTTATGTTGTTCTAAATGGCGCGAGACCCAGCGGTGAGGACACCAGGAATATAACTGCAGCTTTACGCGACTGGGTCGGCAAAGAAATTGGTCCAATAGCCAAGCCTGATGAAATTCACTTTGGCGACAACCTGCCCAAAACCCGATCAGGAAAAATCATGCGCCGCCTGCTGCGCTCATTAGCAAAAGGCGATGACATCACGACTGATATCTCAACACTGGAAAATCCGGGAGTATTAGAACAGTTCAAATCCTGATTAAAAAATGACTCTAAATCTGGCTATTGCATCTGCATAAGTTGGCAGCTCAGAATTAATAATCAGTATGAATCGCTACAGGCCTCAATATAAAACCGTAGCGATTCATTATCATCGCATCCATCAATGTCAATAGGGTCGCAATGGCCCAATACGCCAGAATTAGTTGATAGAAAATCCGGCTATACTGCAAAAAATTTTTGATAAAAATTCTTTGGTATCAGATATGTGAAGAACCTTAGAAAAGAAAAAACCCGCCATTAGCGGGTTTTATCATAGAAAGCTGTTTAAAACAAACAGCTTAATGTTGTTGGCGGAGTGGACGGGACTCGAACCCGCGACCCCCGGCGTGACAGGCCGGTATTCTAACCAACTGAACTACCACTCCTTAATACATAAAGCCGTTCAGAAACGATATGTATTTATTACGCTGGTTTTATGGTGGGTGCTAACGGGGTCGAACCGCTGACATTCGCCTTGTAAGGGCGACGCTCTACCAACTGAGCTAAGCACCCTGCCTCAACCAACGAGGCGGCATATTACATGAAATTTAATTAATTTCCAACCTATTTTTAAAATAATTAAAAACTCTTCTAAATTGAGCTGTTTTATTTAAAAATAGCGCCCTAGTCCTATCAACTAAAGTATTCCGCCAGATGTATTCATGCAACACTAATAGTCCAGCAATACTGTTTGCCAGATAAAAAAACGGGAGCCTGGGCTCCCGTTTTTATTTATAACTAATCATGGATACACAAAAGCAACATTAACCACTTTGTGTATCCACAAAATAAAACTTTTAGTTCACTGCGTCTTTAAGTGCTTTACCTGCAGTAAAGCCAGGTGCATTTGAAGCTGCGATTTTCAATTCTGCGCCTGTACGTGGGACGGCCCAAATCGGTGGCCGCCTTCGAGTTCGCCATGACGACGGACAAAGACCTGCTCCTCGTGGCGCAGAAACGGTCCAAGGTGAACGACCCCACGCGCGAGGACCTCTACGAAACCGGCACCCTG
>JALRGX010000155.1 GCA_023259635.1 Methylotenera sp.
TAACAATGCCTGATTACATTAACGCAGCGCTATGGAAACCGCTCTACTTAAGCAATGGAATTTTGGTGGCGCTGTTCTTCATAGGCGCTGTGGCAGATCTGCGATTCCGCACCCTGGCACAGCGACTTACGTCATGGAGTATTGGCGTGGGGGCTGTTTTTTTCGGTATTACCGAATTCATAAGCGGCACATTCACTGTATTTTTAGCATATGAAGCGATAGCGCTAGTAAGCACGCTGCCTATCTACGCGTTCCTATCGACAACCAGCCGCCTCAGAGGTGCCGGGGTTATTACACTTGGAATTCTACTCAGCCTGATGGCTGCTGGCTTGCAGGCAAGCACTATTTCCCTTCATCTTCTGCTCCCATTTGATCACAACGGTGCTTTTCATCTGGCCCAGATTTTAAGCACAGTCGCACTTGGGTTGGGAGCTTACCTCGCCATAAAAGCTGACTAAGGTAGTAATGCAATATACCAACTATTAAATTTAGCCTTTACTGGGATTTTAGGTAGAATCACAATCTACTCAATAAAAGCCACTCCTTATGTTTGTTCATCCACAGTTTGACCCTGTTGCAATCCATTTAGGTTCGTTTGGTATCCACTGGTACGGCTTGATGTACCTGATTGGTTTTTTGTCTTTCCTGGCTTTAGGTAAATGGCAAATCAACCATCGCAGCTGGCACAACTGGACTGTGCCCATGCTCGACGATGCCTTATTTTTTGGTGCGCTTGGCGTAATTGTCGGCGGCCGGCTGGGTTATGTACTGTTTTACCAGTTTGATTACTTTATACAGCACCCGGCAGATATTCTGGCAGTCTGGCAAGGCGGCATGAGCTTTCATGGCGGGTTTCTAGGGGTACTGACAGCAATGTGGCTATTCAGCAGAAAGTATCATATAGGCTGGTTAAAGATTATGGACTTTGTTGCGCCATTAGTGCCCATCGGCTTAGGCGCTGGCCGCATGGGCAACTTTATCAATGGCGAATTATGGGGCAGAGTTACCAATGCCGGTTATGGCATGGTATTCCCACGCGTGGATAATCTCTTGCGTCACCCTTCGCAACTGTATGAATTTACCCTCGAAGGCGTTGTGCTATTCCTGATTCTTTGGATCTATTCATCCAAGCCGCGTGCAACCGGTGCTATTTCCGCACTGTTTTTAATCGGCTATGGCAGCTTCAGGTTCTTGGTGGAGTACACACGCGAACCTGATGATTTTCTTGGTTTGCTATCAATGGGCTTAAGTATGGGGCAGTGGCTGAGTTTGCCTATGATACTGACTGGCATTGTGATGTTTATTTTCAGTCAGAAACTGAATTCGCGATAAAACAATCCTAAGGAAACGCTGATTTATTCCGTCATCGCTAGGAGCATAACGACGTGGCGATCCATAACATATTGAATTACATGACACGCTGAATTTCTGCACTTTGGATTGCTTCACTTTGTTCGCAATGACGGATAGGCTAGGTGGCTACAGATTTTTCCCGCTGCAGGCATTAAGGAAGCGCTGATTAAGTGAGCGAACGTGATGAAGTGCACCCGTAAAGGGCGTGTCCGCAAAATATATGCGCTGAAGCATATTATTCATGCGCCAAAGGCGCACGGAACGCAGAAACCGAGATAGTATGCAATATACAGCGAGGTTGCTACAACGCCAGTTGCGGTGCAGGCTTAACAGCAGCGCTTAACGCCTTTCCATTTATTATCCTGCCACAGCTTGAAAAACTCTTTGCGCGAAAGCGGTGGTGGCGCATCTACACTTGCCTGATGAAACTGGGCGTGATGCTTCAGATACTGCTCATAGGCGTCATCACCCGCCAACCGGCGGATGATGTGCCACAAATGTTTTAGCTTTCTTAACATTAGTCCCTGACCCAATCCTCTACCAATCTGCTTGGCTCATGCGGCGCTTCCGATAATTTCAGTACACGTTTTCCAATCAAATAACGGACACATAAACGCAGCATATCAACAAGCACGACCCAAAGCACCACCACAAAAAACAGTGTCAAATAAGCATCAAGATGCTGGTTGAGAATCAGCTGTGGAGCTACAGCAGCCTTCTCCGGAGGTAGAGCACCACTGAAGAGTTTGGCTGCCATAGCATCCGCAGAGGCTAAAAATCCTACACGAATATCCGTACTGAAAAGTTTCTCATAGGCTGCGGTGGTCGTAATAATCACCAACCATAGTAGCGGCATACCGGTTACCCATGCATATTTAAGCTTGCCGGATTTCACCAAAATACCTGTTGCTACACATAAGGCAATTGCTGCGAGCAATTGGTTCGCAATACCAAACAGCGGCCATAAAATATTTACGCCGCCATTAGGGTCTATCACGCCGATATATAAAAAGTAACCCCACCCCGCAACCACAAGGCTGCTGGTTAATACCACAGATGGCATGTAAGAAGTCTCACCCAGTTTTTTATTAAAGTTACCCAGCATGTCCTGCAACATGAAACGCCCTACCCGCGTGCCGGCATCCAGTGTGGTTAAAATAAAAATCGCTTCAAACATAATCGCAAAGTGATACCACAATGCGAGCAAATGCTTACCGAATGCACTGCCGAAAATACTGGCCATGCCTACTGCCAAACTAGGTGCACCACCGGTTCGCGCAAATAAAGTGCTTTCCCCCATGTCTTTTGCAAGCTGCTGCATTTGCTCTACCGTAACTGCAAAACCCCAGCTATTGATTTTTGCCACAGCATCAATTGCTTCTTTGCCCACCACCCCCGCAGGGCTGTTAATCGCGAAAAATATGCCAGGCTCCAGCACGGTAGCGGCAATCATCGCCATGATTGCGACAAAGCTCTCCAGCAGCATACCGCCGTAACCAATCATGCGGATATCGCGCTCGTTCATCAGCAGTTTTGGTGTGGTGCCCGATGCAATCAACGCGTGAAAGCCTGAAATAGCACCACAGGCAATCGTAATAAATACGAATGGGAACAGCTTGCCGCCAAAAATCGGGCCAGTACCGTCAATAAACTGTGTCACTGCGGGCATATGAATCTCCGGCCGCAGAATGACGATTGCGATCGCCAGCAGCAATATGGTGCCTAACTTCATAAACGTGGAGAGATAATCACGCGGGGCCAATAATAACCACACGGGCAGCACCGCTGCCGCAAAGCCATACACAATAATCGCATAAGCTAATGGCAGGCCATCATGATCAAACATCGCGCGCAGCGTTTCGTTCTGGTTAACTAAACCACCACCCCATACAGACAGTAATAATAGCGTCACACCAATTAACGAAGCCTCCAGCACCCGGCCTGGGCGGATATTGCGCATATATATGCCAACTATCATTGCAATCGGTATCGTCGCTGCTACAGTAGAGGTTGCCCATGGACTATGTTTCATCGCGTTCACCACCACCAGACCCAGCACGGCAATCAAAATAATCATGATCATAAAAGTACCGATCAATGCTGCCGTACCGCCCACGGCACCAATCTCGTCACGCGCCATCTGTCCCAAACTGCGGCCGTTGCGACGTATTGAGAAAAATAAGGTCACCATATCCTGCACGGCACCACCGAGTACCGCACCGATCAATATCCATAACG
>JALRGX010000024.1 GCA_023259635.1 Methylotenera sp.
TATATTTACGTGCATATTCCTGGAAATATGGGTCCTGACTATTGATGTAGAACTCTTTGAGCGCCACATGTCCCATTGCCAGAAACGCAGCAGCATCGGTACCCTGTTTAATTGGCATCCACAGATCGGAGAACTTGCAGAACTCGGCATAATCTGGTGCCATCGCCACAATTTTTGCACCTTTGTAGCGTACCTCTGAAGCAAAGTGTGCGTCCGGGGTGCGCGTCATCGGCAGGTTGGCACCAGTGATAATGATATAGGTTGAGTTGTACCAATCCGCAGCTTCCGGTACGTCAGTCTGTTCGCCCCAGGTTTGTGGGCTGGCGGCTGGCAAATCGCAGTACCAATCATAAAAAGAACCACAAGCTGCACCGATTAGGGAGAGATATCGGGAGCCTGCGGCGTAAGAAATCATCGACATTGCAGGAATTGGTGAAAAACCAAAAATACGGTCTGGTCCCCATTTTTTGATTGTGTAAACGTTAGCGGCAGCGATAATCTCATTCACTTCATCCCATGAAGTGCGTACAAAACCACCTAAACCGCGTACTGCTGTATAGGACTTGCGCTTTTGTTCATCAGACTGAATCGCCGCCCAAGCTTCCACCGGATCTTTACCGGTTTTACGTTCTGCACGATAAAGATCAATCAGGCGTCCACGAATCAATGGATGCTTGATCCGGTGCGGACTATATAGATACCAGGAGAAGGAGGCGCCTCGCTGGCAGCCGCGCGGTTCATGGTCTGGCAGATCATCTCGCGTACGCGGGTAATCCGTCTGCTGCATTTCGAACGACACTAACCCATTTTTAACAAAAATCTTCCAGGAGCAGCCGCCGGTACAGTTCACTCCATGGGTAGAGCGTACCACCTTGTCATGCTGCCAGCGATGGCGATATGCATCTTCCCACTGGCGATCTTCATTAGTGACAATGCCGTGGTTATTGGAGAAGGTTGCTTTAACCTTATCAAAAAACTTCAGTCTATCCAGAAAGTGACTCATAGCAGCTTACTCCTTAATAATTCTTTCCGTATGTTCTAAGGGTTATGGGTTCTTGATTTCACTGCTAGCACGCAGATAGAACCACCAGTTCAATATCAGGCATAAGGCATAAAACATGGCAAAGCCATACATTGCCATTTCCGGTGTTCCAGCCTTGATTTGCCCTTTGATAACTTCCGGTGCGATAAATGCACCATATGCTGCAACAGCTGAAGTCCAGCCTAATACAGGACCAGCTTGTACGCGGTCAAAGATCACACCGACAGTTCTGAATGTAGAGCCGTTACCCACGCCTGTTGCGGCAAATAACACGACAAATATTACTAAGAACTGTGTGAAATAAATTTCAGGTGTCGCTGAATGATAGGCCTGCATCATGATGTAACCTGCATAAGCTGAAGCTGCCACCATGACTGCAGATACAACCTGTGTCACGATAGAACCGCCCACCTTGTCAGAGATCCAGCCGCCAACCGGGCGAATCAGCGCCCCGACAAACGGGCCGATCCAGGCATAGGTTAATGCTGAAGGTGCTGCTGGATTCTTAACATGTGTCCAGGCTTGGGTAGCGGTATCAAACAGATGCTGGTCACCGAATATCACAGTGATAGAAAGTGGCAATGCCATTGAGAAACCGATAAACGAACCAAAAGTCACAAGATAAAGCGCCGTCATTGACCAGGTATGCTTGTTTTTAAAAATGGCAAATTGTTTGGCAATGTTATCTTTCATAGTACCAAAAGCCGCCAGTTTCATAATTAGCAAAGTAGCGCCGATAATCAGCGGCATTGCCACCCACATATTAAGCAAGCCCAGGCCGGAAGGCGCTGGCAGGTATAAATACAGACCTGCAACCGCAGGTATAAAAGCCAATGTATAAAGCCATGTGATTTTAATAAATGACATCAAAGTACTGCGTGCATCAGCAGAAATTGGCAACAGGTTGCTCATACCCCAGAAGCACAGCGCGGCCAGCGGAACTAAAGATAATACCCAGGCATAACCTGCATTCTGGATGAAGGTTGGTGTACCGGCAGGGATTTTCCCGAAGATCCAGCCGCTGTCTTTTGCCAGTATTGTCGGTTCACCACCTAATGCACCAAAAACACCTACCGTCATCACTAGCGGGATCAGAACCTGCATCGTTGTCACACCGAAGTTGCCTAGTCCTGCATTAAGGCCTAACGCGGTGCCTTGAAGCCGTTTAGGAAAGAATGTACTGATGTTGCTCATGGAACTGGCAAAGTTCCCCCCGCCTACGCCGGACCAGAGCGCCATCAACTGGAACACCCATAATGGCCATTCCGGATGTTGCAAGGCAATTCCGGTACCGATTGCCGGACTTAACAGCATTGCCGTTGTCAGGAATATTGTATTTCTTCCGCCAGCCAACCGAATGAAAAATGAGGAAGGAATCCGCATGGTGGCCCCGGCCAAGCCGGAAATCGCGGTCAATGTGAATAGTTCATCCTTGCTGAACGGAAACCCAAGGTTACTCATCTGTACTGCAATAATTCCCCACATCAGCCACACGGCAAAACCGCATAGCAGTGCAGGAACTGATATCCACAGATTGCGGTAAGCAATACGTTTACCTGTGGACTCCCAAAAACTGTTGTCCTCGACGTTCCAGACTTCTACGTTGGTTGACATAAGATTCTCCTTAAATTGATGCAGCTTGTTTTGCAGCCTGGCGTTCATGATGTCGACCAATTTTTATCGGGCGCACTTCTGTCCAGTACATCCAGATTAGTGATACCCAGACGATTCCAAACATGAGCATAAAGGCTGAAGTACGCACGCCGGTAAAGTCGAGTAATGCGCCAAACATGATAGGCATTAGAAATCCACCCAATCCTCCGGCCAACCCAACCACGCCGGAAATAACGCCAATATTGTGTGGATAATCATCAGAGATATATTTGAAGACCGATGCTTTGCCGATGGCAAATGCAACACCCATGGTAAACATGATGATGGTGAACCAGGTAGCACTCAGTCCAATATGAAATGTTTGTGGCCCCTTGACGGTGATAATAGAAATATCTGTCTGGGGATATGACAGGAAAAACAAACACACCAGAGCAACCCAGAACACCCACCAGGTTACGGTATGTGCACCGAATTTATCTGAGAAATGGCCGCCTACCGCACGTAAAACGCCACCGGGAATGCTGAATGCCGCCGCCATTAACGCAGCAGTTTTAAGATCAAAACCGTATTCGCCGATGTAATACTTCGTCATCCATAATGCCAAGGCCACATAACCACCAAACACAATTGAATAATATTGACTGAGCTTCCATACTTTGGGGTCTTTTAATGCTGACAACTGTTCACGAATGCTTACAGATTTACCTGCTACGTGTGAAGGTTCAGTGTATGTGAAGAACCAAAAACCGATAGCTGTTAATAACATCAGAGCCGCATACATCTGTGGCACCATCGCCCAGCCATAAGCAACTACGATCAAAGGTGCAACCAGCTTGGTTACTGCTGCGCCGGTATTTCCGGCGCCGAAAATTCCCATTGCCAGACCTTGTCTGCTTTTAGGAAACCAGCGAGCACAATAGGCAATACCAACAGTAAATGAACCGCCAGCAATCCCTACAAACAAACCGGTGACCAAAAACTGCCAGTACTCGGTACATCTGGAAATCAGGAAAATCGGGATAACTGTAGAAATCATCAGCACGAAGAACACGATGCGTCCGCCGAACTTATCTGTCCACATGCCCAACGGTAAACGAATCAGGGAGCCGGTAAGCACCGGCATTGCAATGAGGATACCAAATTCTGTTTCGTTTAACCCCAATGTCGCCTTGATTGGGATGCCAATCACTGCAAACATCATCCAGATCATGAAACATACGGTGAAGGCCACTGTGCTTGCGACCACTACCGACCATGCTTTATATTGTTGTGTCGACATCAACCATTCCTCCACATTTAAAATCACAACCAGCATTTATTGCTGTATGACGTTAGTGATTTTACGGATAGGATGATTGAATACGTTGATTTATATCAATGGCTTGGATTCCAAAAGGATTACTAGCGTGATGCAAAAGAACTAGTTCTTTTGGCCAGGATATAGTTCTTTTAGCTAAAGAAGCGCGTGTTGCGGGGTGTGGATTTAACTGCCGGAATCCACCAGGCCATGCTTCACGGCATATACTGCAGCCTGCACACGGCTGGATAAATTAAGTTTGCGGAGTATGCTCTGAATATGAATCTTAACCGTTGATTCCGCCATATCAAGTTCGCGCGCAATTTCTTTATTACTTGCCCCCCGCGCCAACATTACAATAATTTCACTTTCACGCGGCGAAAGCTTTACAAGATCAGGCTCTGGAGATGTATTATCTTTTTGCGAGGTCCGCATGGTATCGGCCAATTTTCCTGCCATTTGAGGCGACATCACAGATTCACCCAATGCGGCACGACGTATGGAATCCAATAAAAAATCTGTTTGTATGTTCTTTAATAAATAACCACGCGCGCCCGCGCGCAAAGCTTCCAGCAAGTCTTCCGCATCTTCGGAGACTGTTAGCATGATAATTTGTGTTTCTGGTACTTCTTCACGTAGCAAAGGAATTGCCTGCAAACCATTAATGCCATGCATATGCAAATCCAGCAGCACGACATCCGGCTTAAGTTGTTTGGCCCGCTTCACGCCATCCAGGCCATCGCCAGCCTCTCCTACTACCTCAAAACCTTCTTCACGTTCCAGCAGCAATTTAATACCGCTACGAAACAAAGTGTGATCATCAATAATCAGAACACGAATTAAACTCATACCTGTACCTCCTGATGGTATTCAGGGAGTATAAGGCAAATGCCAGTTCCTTGTGCCGGTGCAGAGTCGAATGTCAGTTCCGCACCAATCTTGTGTGCCCGCTCGCGCATAATACGCAAACCGACATGTGTATCTCCAGCATCCACCGATGTATCAAAACCAATACCATTATCACGAATTTTAATCATGCACTGTTCAGCGCAAATTAATTCCACATCAATATGGCTGGCTTTTGCATGTTTACGTACGTTTGAAAAAGATTCTTGCACAATGTGCATCATCTGTAGAACATGCTCTGGCTGCAAGTTTGGTACGGTGCCCATCATTTTAAATGTAACTTTAATCCCGGTTTGGCCTTCAAATTTCTCGATCGCGCTGCGTAAAGCAGTTTCTATATCTGTATTACCAATACGTGTACGGAAATGCACTAATAACTCACGTACATCATCATAGCTTTCCTGAATACCCTCACGAATCTGTACTAAACCAGCCAGCGCTTCTGTGGTATGACCTTTATGTAAATCTTCCTGCAATAACTGCACTTGGATGTTCAGAAAAGCTAATGACTGCGCAATACTGTCATGTAATTCCTGAGCCAAAAGATTACGTTCTTCTGAAATGGCCATTTCTTTATCCAGCGCAGCCAATTCACGGTTTTTAGCTTCAACGCTACGGGTTTTTTCTTCTACACGCTGCTCCAGCGTGGCATAAATATCCCGCAACTCATCTGCCATACTGTTAAAACCAACCGCCAATTCACCAAACTCATCCCGGCTAGTTACAGGTAGACGCACATTGAAATCAGCCGTTGCCATGCGCTTAATACCCTCACGCAACTGGATAACAGGGCGCACAACCATATGAGAAAACAGATAAACTAATAATATCGTTCCTGCAAGCGCCAGCATAACCAAAGCAATTTGCAGAAAACGTAACAATGCCGTCGCCCTGGCATTACTATACTCAACCATGGTTACCAATTTGTTTATTTGATTTACGTACTGCTCCAACATAGGGCGATACACTGCTAATGCAGACCCTTGTTCATTCATGTTGGAGCTATTGAGGATTAATTTTATATGAGGCTGGATATCATGCTGCCACGACTGTTGCAGTTGCGTCATCGTTAATACGACACTTCTGTCTTTGGGTAAAAATAAGGGGCGACTGGGGTTACCCTGTTCCAATTCATTTAATGTACTTTCAAACAATCGCATCTCATAATGAATATCACCGAGCAATTGCGCAGCAGGGTTTCCTGCCCGCTGTTCTTTTACATATTGCTCCAATAAATAAGCGATACGATAGGAACGCATACGCTCGCGGCCTGCATCATTGATGGCAGCTGCGCCCCCCTCTAACCGCCACGATACTAATAATGTCGACCCAATCGCAACCAAAGCTACGACGAAATAGAACACTAATAACCCAATGATTTTATTGCGTATCTTCATAGGGAGCAAAACGGTTTTTAGCTTACTCATCGTATAACTCTAGCATGTCTCTGAGCTTACTTTAACAAATAGATGCTACTAACTTTAAATTGAGTAGGCCTCCCATATTTTGATAAGCACCAAATATAGTTTACTTACTTATATTCGTGTTAATTTCAAATTACGGTCTATAGATACCAGGGAATTGTTCTAATTACTAATGTGCGCACTTAACTGTCGCTCACTGTTGGAATCTAGAAACAACCAAATCACGTGCCCCTACAACCGCCTACCATTTGACGGCATAAACGTTACCTTGATGATGATAGCATCGATGCCATTGTGCAATGACAGCCAAGGTAGCAAAGAATTATTTTTGACATATTATCCCGGATCGCCTGACCAACCGTAATGAGTCCTTTGTAGGTGTTGCCTAACAATCCAGTTCTACAACCTATCAAAACTACGCTACCGGCAGTTCTGCTGGCTTACCTTTGAAGCACAGTGATCAAGCTGAAGGTTTAATTTATCCGCGAGACCCCATGGCCTCGACACTGCTGATGATTGACCGAAAGTACTTATAAACCGTTGGGTCGATTTTCTTTCCGTTATCGTTCTCAAGCGCTTCCATAGTCTGCTGATATGTGTGCGCAACGTGATAGGGGCGGGTTGTTCTCATTGCGTCATAAGAATCAACAACCGCTATGATTCTGGAGCAGATTGGAATATTCTCTCCAGAGAGTCTATCAGGATATCCACACCCATCGAAATTTTCATGATGATGCCTTACGATTAAGGCTACTTTCCCCGCCTGCTCATGGGCAATTGATTCACAAATACGCTGCCCGAGTTCTGAATGGGTTTTCATGACCTCCCACTCGTGTGTTTCAAACTTCCCGGGTTTAAACAATATTTGATCAGGTATGCCGATTTTTCCGACATCATGCAATTTAGCTGCGCAACTCAACAGCTTTAATTCATGACTGCTTAACCCGCATTTAATACCAAGTTGGTGTGACAAAACCTCTACCCGGTTGGCGTGGTCTTGCGTATATGCATCTCGCTCACTCATGGCAATGCCAAGGCAAGATGTATGAGCTAATAGATTAGGCATTATTTTAATCTTTCTTATTTTTTTTAGATTAATTAATAACTTGCGAATATATGCTACTACAAAACTGCTATTGTGTGCTACCGCACATATATTGCAGTTTCAAAGTGTCAAACTACTTCTTCAGGCAAACCATATACTTTTATCAAGAGTTAATACAGGTACATGAGTTATTAATACCAATTGTTGATTAACATTTACTTTGACTAACATTTGGCTAACTTATGCTAGTCTATTTATAGAAACAACCCAGACTGTCATATTAAGCGTATCAACAATAATTGTTCTTGCAAACTGGTATAGTTCGGTTCAAATTAATAAACTCAACATAGCAATGTTAGTTGCCCTTTAGGCTACTCAAAAACCAAAAGTAAAATCAGTATTAGTCTTTTTGTATAAGGGAAATAATATGTCACATGGCAATGCTCCCAGATGGCGAATCGGCACAGTTTTACTATGGCTGATACTTGCCTGTCTGCTGCCGGGCATTATCGGGACAGCTGTCTTGTTCACAAAACAATATTTAGATTTTCAGCATCGTCAGGAACAAGACATTATTGCTACAGCACGGGCAATGGTTCAGTCCGTCGACAGCCAATTATTCACAGCCAAGGCAACAGCTCAATCAATCGCGACTTATGAGGGGTTAAAGCGAAATGATTTAGCAGGGTTTCATCGCTGGGCACGTAAAGTAATTGCCAAGACAGGGGTCGGCTTCAATGTCGTTCTCTGTAATCGGGACGGCCAGCAACTGGTAAATACACTGCAAGAGTTGGATGAGCCATTACCTCACTACGGGAATATGAAGGCTCTACATCATGTATTTGAAACCGGTCAGCCCGAAATTTCAGAGGTGTATATCAGTGAACTACTGGACAAACCCCTGATAAGTATCGATGTGCCAGTGATAAGCGGTGATCAGGTTGAATACGTTATCAGCATGGGGATTATGCCAAGCCATTTCAATAACATCATCTCGAAACAGAATTTTCCATCAGATTGGTTCTCGGCGATTTTTGATAATCACGGCACCATTGTTACGCGATCTCACTTTCCCGATAAATTTATTGGCAAAAAAGGACCGGAAGATTTTATCGGGCGCATTAACGAAGCGCCTGAAGGCTCAATGACTAGCATCACAAAGGATGGTATACCGATACTATCGTTCTGGAGCCGCTCTACTGTTAGCAACTGGAGCGTCGGTATTGGTATTGCAAATGAAACCCTGGATCACGAGCAAATGTCAGCAATGACCTGGCTGGCCCTTGGGATGACACTCCTGCTTTCTCTTGGGCTAGGCCTGGCCTGGTTTGTCGGAAAGAAAATATCGAGATCAGTACGGGCACTGACTGCACCAGCAATAGCGATGGGCAAAGGTGAACCGATATCCATACCTGAGACGGAAATTCAGGAAACTGCTGATGTTGCTGCCTCCATCAGCCAAGCATCAAAGCTGCTGGAGGAACGTGTACAGGAACTCCAGGCCGCTCACCATATTGCGGGTTTTGGGTTTTGGCAATGGAACCTGCAAACAGGCCAGATGATCATATCGAATTCAATTAAAGAGATTTATGGACGTGAAATACCTCCTTTTCCCGAACAACGTGGCACGCTAATGTCAATTGAGTCTTGGGAACGTTTAGATGCTGCAACTAAAAAAATCATTCAAACAGGTATCGGCTACGACATTGTATTACAGGTCTACCATAGGAACGGCTCAACAATCTGGATAAATCAAAAATGTGAAGCAACCCGTAATGCTGACGGTAAAGTTTGTGAACTGCATGGGAGCGTTCTGGACATCACAGAACGTAAACTGGCTGAGCTGGAACTGGAAAAAGCCCAGCAATTTCATCTACAGGAATTAGAAAAACAGGTTGCTGAACGCACTCTTGCACTGACAGAAGCCAATAAAGAACTCGAACATCTTGCACGCACAGATGCGCTGACCGGGTTACAGAATAGACAATCGGCAAATGAGCATCTACGCCAGGAATTTTTACGATTAAAACGCTCAGGCAGTTCTTATGCTGTTTTTTTTATGGATATTGATCACTTCAAGAAGGTGAACGACACTTATGGTCACGAAACGGGTGATCAAGTGCTGCAGCAACTGGGAAATTTACTTACAACATCATTGAGGCAGACCGATTTCGTTGCCCGCTTCGGTGGTGAAGAGTTCCTGGCAATCCTCCCGGACACGGGCACCGATGAAGCATTGACGATTGCTGAAAAAATCAGAAGCACTGTACTCAATCATACTATGCCGGTAGTACAGAAAATCACCATCAGCATTGGCGTAACAGTGGCACTCGTAGAGGATAAAAATGAAGATGAAGCGGTGCATCGTGCAGACAGTGCTCTCTATAAAGCCAAAGCAGAAGGCCGCAATACAGTTAGATTTTGCTAAGCCTGAATGAAAGCAGCAGTTATGTTAAATATGCCAATAAATACTTAATCTTTAACTACAAGCGCTTACTTGCTTGCACTGATCGTTGCAGGTTTACTATATTAAGCGCACAATAAAATCACAATTTTTTCAATTTAATAAGGGATTTTTAAAATGGCTACACTGCGTGCAAAAAAGTCTAAAGAAGAATTGTTAAAAGAAGCTGAAGCAAAAGTAAAAACAATCAGGCAACAGATAAAAGCTGAAAAAGCCAAACAAAATTCTGCGTTAACAAAAGAAAGCGAAGGTATGGCCGCTGCTATTGCTGCTGTTGAAAGTGTAGCAAATGCAAATAAAGTAAAAATCGCTGACGTAATTAAAGCCATCGCAAAAATCAAGCGTGCCGGCTTAAAGATAGAGAGCACTCGTGAATCAGGTCATTATTTTTATGATTAAATTCCAGTTATGAATATCAAGTTTATAAAATCAGCTTTTCACTTATTCGTACCTGCTTTATGTATGCTTTCATTTTGCAAGCCAGCCCTTGCGGATGTACAGCCTCTTAGCGATAACTCTCGTGGCAAGCTGCTATATTCATTGCACTGTATTGCCTGCCATAATGAACAAATACACTGGCTCGCAAATAAAAATGTTTCCGACTGGCCAAGCTTGGTATCTCAAGTAAGACTATGGCAGAACATCTCAAACCTAAAATGGGATAACACCGATATAGATAGCGTTGCCAGATACTTGAACACACTGTATTACCATTACCCCATTCCCAATACTATCGCTCACAATGAATAAACTTTCAGGTTCATTACGATATTTCTAATTGAAAATAGTTTCTCCACAAAATCTGTGGATAACTTTGTGATTACTTGTGTAACAAAATCGTAACTAACAGATTTATAACGATTTTTTAAAATCGTATAAATTTTAAACCATTTAAAAAACCATTTAAAATCAATGCGTTAAAAAACACCATTGATTAATAAGGGGTTTCTGCCCTATTTACATATTATTCAAAATAATGTGTATAACAGACTGGCTCTAGTTATCAATATTTTAAATATTGCAAGTATTTTTATCAGGTTTTATAACGCATCGCATTTAAAAGCATTGGGCACCAATTCAAACCAAACAGTAATTGGCCGTTATCACTGAATGCGCAATTTATAGTTACAGCCATCAAATTTATCTTTAATGATTTTTTATACTGCCAAGATGATGCAATATTTCAACAATTATTGTAATATCAAAACTATGGACAAAATTACAGCGACAACAGTTTTCGAATCCCTTTCATCAGGGGTGCGCCTGGATGTATTCAGGCTTTTAGTTAAACAAGGGTTTACAGGCATGGTGGCCGGCGAAATAGCATCCACACTGAATATACCGCCAACCAATCTTTCTTTTCATCTGAAAGCCATGATACATGCAAACATGCTTACGGTTGAACAAGAAGGCAGGTTCCAGCGTTATCGCGCCAATATACCTTTAATGCTTGATGTCATCACCTACCTTACCGAGGAGTGCTGCTCCGGCAGACCAGAAGATTGCACGGGCATGCCGATTAAATCATCCTGCATACCTGATGCAACCCTTACCCAAAAATCATTACAGAAAAGAGACTAAAGTGAACGTGTTATTTTTATGCACAGGCAACTCCTGCCGCTCCATACTAGCCGAGGCAACATTCAATCACCTTGCTCCGGCCGGTTGGCATGGCATGAGTGCTGGTAGCAAACCCACAGGTCAGGTACACCCAAGGTCACTTGCACTACTGGCACGCGAAGGTATTTCCACCGAAGGTTATTACAGCAAATCATGGGAGAACCTGCCAACCACTCCTGACATCGTCATTTCTGTATGCGGCAATGCTGCTAATGAAACCTGTCCGGTTTATCTGGGGCCGGTATTAAGAAGTCACTGGGGCGTTGAAGATCCGGCCCATGCCACTGGCACAGATGAAGAAATTGATGCAGCCTTCTATAATGCCTATCGCACACTACGCGCACGAATCGAGGCTTTTCTTGCACTGCCATTAGCGCAGTTACAACAAGACAAACCGGCCCTAAAAGCCGCAATGGACAACATTGCCATCAATATTACTTAAAGGAAACTACCTATGAAATCCATACAAGTATTTGACCCTGCTTTATGCTGCAGCACTGGCGTGTGTGGTGCTGATGTGGATGAACAGCTCGTGACATTCTCAGCAGATGTTGACTGGGCGCAACAACAGGGCTCTCAAATACAGCGCTTCAATCTCGCTCAACAGCCGATGGAATTTGCTAACAATCAGATTGTGCGCGGATTTCTTGAACGTTCCGGTGAGGAAGCGCTACCCTTAATTTTAGTTGATGGAGAAGTTGCACTAGCCGGACGCTACCCTAACCGCAAGGAACTGGCACGCTGGGCAGGTATTCGCCATGCCGCTATTGAAATTACACCCGCAACAAACTGCTGCTCAAACAGCAATTGCTGCTAATCAGGTTCTGTTATACATAATCAACAAGGCAAACCAATGAAATTTCTTGAGCAGCCGCCACGCTTTCTATTCTTTACCGGTAAAGGTGGCGTAGGTAAAACTTCTATTGCTTGTGCAACCGCTATTAAACTTGCAGAAACCGGAAAGCGCGTATTACTCGTGAGCACCGATCCGGCCTCTAATGTCGGCCAGGTTTTCGGCATCACCATTGGCAATCAGATTACAGATATTCCTGCTGCCCCCAACCTGGCCGCTCTGGAAATTGACCCACAGGCAGCGGCACAAGCCTACCGCAACCGTATTGTTGACCCAGTGCGCGGCATACTGCCGGACACTGTAGTCAAGGGTATTGAAGAACAGCTTTCCGGTGCATGCACCACTGAAATCGCAGCTTTTGATGAATTCACCGCACTGCTGATAGACTCGCCATTAACAGAAAATTACGATCACATCATATTTGACACCGCACCTACCGGGCACACAATTCGTTTGTTGCAGCTACCTGGCGCATGGAGCGGGTTTCTGGAACAAGGCAAAGGTGATGCTTCATGCCTGGGCCCATTAGCCGGTCTTGAGAAACAGCGCGTACAGTACAAAGCCGCGGTTGATGCTTTAGCTGATAACCAGCGCACACGCCTGGTTTTAGTCGCCCGCGCACAGCAATCAACTTTACGCGAAGTTGCACGTACACATGAAGAATTAGCAGCGATTGGTATAAAACAGCAACATCTGGTAATTAACGGCATTATGCCAATCAATGAAATTGAGGACGACCCACTAGCTCAAGCCATCTATGCTCGTGAACAGGTTGCCCTACAGGAAATTCCACCAGCGCTTAAAAATTTACCGCGTGACGAAATAATGTTAAAACCATTTAATTTGGTCGGCCTGGATGCCCTGCGCAATTTCTTTGGGGATGGCCAGCAAATTATCCTTATAAACCCGGAACCAACCGCCGCACTGCATGAGCCTACCCTGTCAGCGCTAGTAGATGACATCGCAAAAGATGAACATGGCCTTGTGATGGTAATGGGCAAAGGCGGTGTAGGTAAAACCACTATTGCAGCGGCTGTAGCGGTAGAGTTAGCACATCGTGGATTGCCTGTGCATCTCACGACATCTGACCCGGCAGCACATCTTTCTGAAACCCTGGCCGAAACGTTGGACAATTTAACAGTCAGCCGCATTAACCCTGAAGAGGAAACTGCGCGCTACAGACAACACGTGCTGGATACCAAAGGCGCCAAACTTGATGCACAGGGCCGGGCCCTGCTGGAAGAGGATTTACGGTCGCCATGTACAGAAGAAATCGCCGTCTTCCAGGCTTTCTCACGCATTATTCGCGAAGCCGGTAAGAAATTTGTAGTGATGGATACAGCACCAACAGGACATACACTTTTGTTACTGGACGCCACAAGGGCATACCACCGTGAAGTCGCGCGCCAAATGGGCAAGAGCGGGCTGCATTTCACAACACCTATGATGCAGCTGCAGGACACCAAACAGACCAAGGTACTTATTGTGACGCTGGCAGAAACCACCCCGGTGCTGGAAGCAGCCAATCTGCAAGACGACCTTCGCCGCGCCGGTATAGAACCCTGGGCGTGGGTAATCAACTCTAGTGTGGCGGCAGCAACAGCAAAATCATCATTATTACGTCAGCGCGCCAGTAATGAATTACGAGAAATCAAAACGATTGTTGATAACCATACACATCGCCATGCCGTCGTACCATTGCTTAAAGAAGAGCCTATTGGAGCCAGTCGCCTGCTGGAACTCGCGGCCGGTTAACCACATAAAACATCTAATCACTATATATCAGATAAAATCATGACTACCACAAAAACAATTACTTCCATGAGTATTTTCGAACGCTACCTGACATTATGGGTTGGTTTATGTATCGTAGCCGGCATTGTCATGGGGCAACTCCGCCCCAATATTTTCCAGGCTATCGGTAACGTCGAGATCGCTCAAGTCAACCTGCCGGTAGGCCTGTTAATCTGGGTCATGATAATTCCCATGCTGGTAAAAGTTGATTTTCATGCATTGCATGAAGTCAAGCAGCATATTCGCGGCATCAGCGTAACCTTGTTTGTCAATTGGCTGGTTAAGCCTTTCACTATGGCATTTCTGGGCTGGCTTTTTATCCGCAATATTTTTGCCCCAATGCTACCGGCAGACCAGATTGACAGCTATATTGCCGGGCTGATATTGCTGGCTGCAGCACCATGCACTGCAATGGTGTTTGTCTGGAGCCGTCTCACCAACGGTGATCCGCTTTTCACACTGTCTCAAGTAGCATTGAATGACACCATCATGATTTTTGCGTTTGCGCCGATTGTCGGCCTGCTGCTTGGCATTTCTGCGATTACAGTTCCCTGGGCAACATTGTTTACTTCTGTCGTGCTGTACATTGTAATCCCAGTATTGCTAGCCCAGCTTTGGCGGAAGTATCTACTAAGTTCAGGACAGCAAGCCTTTGATAGCGCCATGCAAAAAATCGGGCCATGGTCGATTAGTGCCCTTTTATTAACCCTGGTGTTGCTTTTCGCCTTTCAAGGTGAAGCGATTCTGAAACAGCCTTTAGTCATCGGTTTGCTGGCCATTCCTATCCTGATTCAGGTTTTTTTCAATTCGACACTGGCTTACTGGCTAAATAAAAAAGTTGGAGAAAAGCACAACATTGCCTGTCCTTCAGCACTGATTGGCGCCAGCAACTTTTTTGAACTTGCTGTAGCAGCCGCAATCAGCCTGTTTGGTTTTAATTCCGGCGCTGCGCTGGCTACTGTTGTGGGTGTTTTAATTGAAGTACCTGTGATGCTGCTGGTTGTGCGCCTGGTGAATAAAAGCCGTGCCTGGTATGAAAATAGTTGATAAGTTAAGTACACCATATCCAACTAATTTGCGTTATAGCATTCTGTAATAAGTCAAACTTTAAAATTAATGCAACCTAAATGCATGTTTTAAATCATAACCATACGCACTTTTGATTCAATTAAGGACATATTATGAAAACACTGCAAATTCTGGCAACCTCTGTATTGCTATTAGGTCTGGTGCAAACTGCGAATGCAGACTATCCAATGATGCATCATGAAGGCCCATACACCCATAGCTGGCAAGATGCCGACACCAATAATGACGGTGTAGTAACCAAAGAGGAATTCATGGCAAAACATCAGGAACGCGCTGAAAAGATGTTTTCAAGACTTGATGCAAACAAGGACGGCAAGATAGATGAAACCGAACGAAAAACGATGCGCAACAGGTGTGATAAACAGGAATAAAGAAAGTTTATATTCTATATTAGAGGGCGCAAGACGCCCTCTTTTCATTCATAAAAATAAGTACGATTAGTTTGTAAACAGCCTGCATTAAAAAATGCAGTGGATGATAGGTTATAAAGATTTCTTTTTGATACCGTTACTGTTCGCTTGTTTGCTTTTTGACTTGGATGCTTCAGCTTCAGTTTCCAGCTGTTTTTTCTGCTCAAGCGCCAACTCAGCGGCTTTTCTGCGTTCAAGAATTCTGGCTTGCGCCTCAACCAATTCAGCTAATGAAATCAAATTATCTTCATTGGAATCTACACTACTAAAGTGGCGTGCAATTTGCGGGAGCTTTTCTGTTGCCTCCTGCCGATCAATCGTACCATCACCATCAGAATCAGCTCCAAAAAAACGGGCTTCTATGCTTTCCTGCATGGCACGGCGACGCTCTTCAATCTGCTCGTGACTAGGATCTACAGAACGAGAATAATCATCTAATGCTTTGCGAAGTTTTTCTCTACGTTCAGGACTGAAATTGAGATTCAGGGTTTGTTCCAAACCCTCATTCTTAATGCTTTCTTCTGACTGACGGCCTTCATCCATGGTATGTTTGGTTTTGTCGGTAGCCGCAGGCAAATTACTTCTTCCACCCGCTCCCACACTGAATGACAGCCCTAAACCTAAACACACGGACAGACATATAACTTTAGATATAGACATATTGTTTTGTAAAATTAAATTCAATGAATCTACTTCCCAAGCTTAACCATCTCAGTTACAAAGTTACGTAATCATGAAGGACGATTGTAAACTGAATGTTTCATTGAGTAGGTAAATTGTAAGCAATTGTAAGTAAGCGGATAAATTTTATTTGAATCGAAAACTGGCAAGTTTGCTAACAAAACTTTAACATTAAGCACAATTAGCTTACACTCCATGTACTGCAAAATCCAAGACTTAAGACTTAAGGATTGCAAAATAATTCTATTTAAAATTAGGATTCCAATACATTATGACAGACCAGAACAAAAGAATCTTGGTAGTAGATGATGATGTGCGCTTACGCGAGCTATTGCAACGCTATTTAACTGAACAGGGCTTCACCGTCAAAGTGGCGAACGATGCAAAAGAAATGGACACAACCCTGGCAAACGAGTCTATTGACTTGCTGGTGTTAGACCTGATGCTGCCAGGTGAAGATGGTTTATCCATCTGCCGCAGGATCAGGGGCAGCGGAACCATGCTTCCGATTGTGATGCTGACCGCACGCGGCGATGAAGTTGACAGGATTATCGGCCTGGAAATGGGCGCAGATGATTACCTGCCCAAACCCTTCAATCCGCGAGAACTGCTAGCCAGAATTAATGCAGTTCTGCGTAGACACGAACGTGTCGTGCCAAGTGCACCAGCCAGCAATACAGAAAATGTCACTATCGGCGATTTTGTATTCAATACATCCACGCGCTCGCTTACCCATAACGGAGCCAGTGTTGCCATTACCAGCGGCGAGTTTGCACTACTCAAAGTATTTGTTGATCACCCGCGCCAGCCCCTCTCCAGGGACAGGCTTATGCAGCTCGCACGCGGACGTGAGCTGGATGTATTCGATCGCAGCATAGATGTACAGGTATCACGTTTGCGCAAACTCATCGAACCTGATCCGGCACATCCTCGTTATTTACAGACAATGTGGGGATTTGGTTATGTCTTCATTCCGGATGGCGAAGTAGATTAACATCAAATGCAGGCATTCTATTTATAGAATGCCTGCGCACTATCAATCACCAACGTCTTTCAGGTTAAACATTGCGACTTCTGCCTAAAACCCTGCTTGCCAGAATCATGCTGCTTATCGCCGTTTTACTGGCGGTTGGCCAAATTGCGTCTTTAAAGATTTTTGAATACTTCGAGCGTGAGCCACGTGCCGAAGCTACGGCGCTACAGGCGATTACCGTAGTCAATTACACCCGAGCCTCCCTGATCGCATCACAGGAAAACCTGAGGCTGGCATTACTATCGGAACTCACCGGCAAAGAAGGCGTGCGTATTTATTACGCAGACTTCATGGAGGAAATAGACCCATTACCAGAAGACCCCTTCATTCAACTTGTAGCAAAAAAAATCCGCGAGCGCTTAGGTCCGGAGACTATCATCACAGTCAAACACTACGGCATTGAAGGGCTGTGGGTAAGCTTTGGCATTGGGCAGGATGACTTTTGGGTGGTCATTCCGCGTATACACGTGGAACGCCCCTTCCCCTGGCAATGGTTGGGCTGGGGCGCCCTGGTATTGGCACTATCGCTCGCCGGCGCTTATTTACTTGCAGCACGGATTAACAGGCCACTGAACTTGCTGGTCAAAGCGGCCAACCGGTTACGCAACGGTGAGCAACCGGAAAAGCTACCGGAAGACAGCGTGACAGAGTTACGCGAAGTAAGCAGAACATTCAACAAAATGGCCGATTCTCTAGCTGAGCTGGATGCGGAAAGAACCCTCATTCTGGCCGGGGTCTCACACGATATCCGCACACCTTTAGCCCGGTTGCGGCTGTCCGTAGAAATGCTGCCTGAACAGGATTGCGGCTACCTTAAACATGGCATGGTTGAAGATATTGCAGATATGGATAATATCATCAACCAATTCCTGGACTTTGTGCGCGGAACCGAAGGTGAGCCCTCACAAATGATAGATATCAACACGCTGCTGCAAGCGCTGCATGACCGCCAGGCAAGAGCAGGGCGCGACTTGGCTATTGAGCTGGCTCCTACATACTCGGTACCGGTCAAGCCCTTGGCAATGCAACGCCTCCTGGATAATTTAGTAGGCAATGCTTATGCATATGGAGGCGGTCAGGTGCGCGTTGCCAGCAAGATTGAGGCTGATAACATTATTATCAGCGTATTTGATAATGGCCCGGGGATTCCCGAGACACATTTAAAGAAACTTTTACGCCCGTTTGAACGGCTCGATAAAGCACGTAGTAACGTTGGTGGCAGCGGGCTAGGCCTGGCAATTGCCGAGCGCATAGCAAAATTACATCATGGCACACTGGAGCTGATAAACCGCCCAGAAGGCGGACTTGAGGCTAGATTAAGCATACCGATAAAAAATGCCTAAACCTTTTCCAGAAATACCTGCTTGCTTTGTTAGTAAACATCAATAACAATCAATTTAAATTTTAATAAATTAAGCAGAATTATCATAAACATATGGAAACATTGCCTTGGCTAAGTACCTTCCCTGCCCTACTGGAACTGGAAGAACCCGCAAGCACTTTATTAGCAAAACATTCACGCATTGTGGAAGCTCCCGTTGGCACAATAGGCTATTCGGAAGGCATGTCCTGCAATGCCTATGTCATGCGCTTGGAAGGCAAATCTCGTGTATACAAACTTTCAAGTAGTGGCCGGGAAATCCTGTTATATCGCGTTGCTGCAGGTGAAACATGCGTACTGACAACAACCTGTCTGCTTGGGCGCAGTGATTACCCGGCGTCCACCATAGTAGAAGAACCCATTCGCGATGTTATCGTTCCTTCTCATATTTTTCATCAACTCATGATTGATTCTGCTGTTTTCCGGAATTTTGTAATGGAAAATTATGGCGCGTTGATTAGTGACCTCATCGTGCTACTAGATGAAATTGCTTTCCGCAGCATAGACATCCGCTTGGCTAAATTATTACTTGATGGGGCAAGTGAAAAACTCAACCGCACCCACCAGCAGATTGCTGACGAACTGGGTTCAGCCAGAGAAGTAGTGAGCCGGCAGCTAAAACAGTTTGAGAATAAAGGGTGGGTAACCTTGGGCAGGGGACATGTTGAGGTTATAAACAAAGAAGCACTCCAGAAAATACAGCAATAACCAGAACTGCTTCTTAGACTCAACCAGTACACTTTTTAGCGTGTAATTTTACAATCGACACACTCGCCTTTACTTAGGTCATATCCTTTTATCGATTCAAGACCTTTTACTCCAGTCATAATCGTGCCGTCCAGCACAGCCTCGTTTAAATCCGCGCCGGTAATATCCGCACCGGTTAAATCAGCCTTACTGAAATCCGCCCTGAATAAATTGGTATTGCGCAAATTAGCATTACGGAAATTTCCGAAACGCACATTATTGCGATTAATATCGGCACCTTCAAAATTACTGTTTGAGAAATTCCCGCCAACTGCATCGAACCGCATGGCACCCATCGGCTGATTGCCGATATCCAGGCCGAAACGGCCTTTTGCAATATTGGCGTCACTCATATCAACATTACCGAGCGTACCGATTACCCGGGCATTACTCAGATTTGCACCCTTAAAATTGGTTTTATCGAAGATCGCCTGAAAAATAATCGCATCCTTAAGATTGGCATAACTTAAATTAGCATTTTCCAATCGCGCCAGATTAAGATACGCACGCTCCATATTTGCACCACTTAAATTGGCACCACGTAAGTAAGCCCCGAAAAAACTGGTATTCACCATATTGCAATGCCGTAAATCCATGCCATCGAATTCCAAATACCCGGCATCCTTGTTAGAGAGATCACAGGATGCACTTTTAATTTGATTGATAGCGTCTGCCTGGCTGATCTTTTCGCGTACAGGCTCAGCATTCTTGGCATAAAATGCGGCTGCATTTTGCATCATGCCGTCAGGGTGCTCCAGAAACTTGTCTTTAGATGCCTGGCTTGAGAAACAGTAAGTCTTGCCTTCAAAAACAGTATTTATCTCACACTTGGTTTTGATCAGCATCCCATCCGCAAGTCCGGTCGTGCAATGATTATCAAACTCACCGGCATAGATCCATTGAGAAAGCAACAGCATTACTGCAGCAAACATTATCTGAACACTTTTCATTTCGAGCTCCTTTGTTTATTCATGTCACTTTCAGTAACCATAAAGGTAAATATGAACAAAGTATCTTCTTTATGAGAAAGAAACAGTAACCAAAGTCACATAACAAAAAATTTGTATATCTGTATATATAGGAATTTCTTGAAGAAACTAAAAAATGAGACCATGCTTATCACCAAAAGGTTTCTTGTCCACAGCGTTTCTTGGCCATAGCATAGTGGAATAAAGCCGACAAGTACTGATGCGCGCAATCACGCGCCAGCATCAGGTTCAAACCAGTTCAGTTTTTCACGCAAACGTACAACTTCACCGATAATCGTCAGGCATGGCGCCTTAATTTCGGCCTTAGACACTTTCTCAGCCAAATCATGCAGCGTTGATGTCACCACCTTCTGTCTTGGCGTTGTACCCTGCTGCACAACCGCTGCCGGCATATCTGGCGACACGCCATGTTCAATCAGCTTTTCACATATCTGCGCCAAACCAACCAAACCCATATAAATTACCACCGTTTGTTTGGGGCGCGCCATTGATGTCCAGTCCAGATTCAAGGTACCTTCTTTCAGGTGCCCGGTAATGAATAGGCAGGCTTGCGAATAGTCACGGTGTGTCAGAGGGATACCGGCATAACTGGAAACACCGTTTGCTGCGGTAATGCCCGGCACCACCTGAAATGGCACCCCATGCTGCATCAGTGTTTCTATCTCTTCCCCGCCGCGACCGAAAATGAAAGGGTCTCCGCCTTTAAGGCGTAAGACTCGCTTGCCTTGCAAAGCCAGTCGGGCAAGCAGTTCGTTAATTTCTTCCTGCGGCATAGTGTGCTGATCGCGCGCCTTGCCGACATAAATCAACTCTGCATCACGACGCACCAGTTCCATTACCTCGGGGCTCACGAGCTTATCATAAACGCAGACATCACATTGCTGCATCAGCCGCAAGGCGCGAAATGTCAGCAAGTCCGGATCACCGGGGCCACCGCCGACCAGAAATACTTCACCTTTATTGATAGGTTTGGCTTCGTCATCAATCAGGCTCTGCAATAAATCACGCGCAACCTGATCCTGACCGGCCAGCACACGTTCCACCATCGGCCCCTGAAACGCATCCTCCCAGAATCGACGGCGTTCTGGCATCGTGGCAAACCTGGCTTTGACTTTATCCCTGAACTCCCCGGCAATCGCAGCTATCCGCCCATAGCCGGCAGGCAGCATGGTTTCGATTTTTGTACGCACATGGCGCGCAAGCACAGGTGCATTACCCTCGCTGGATACTGCAATCACCACCGGGCTGCGGTCAATAATAGAACCCATGGTAAATGTGCATAAATGTGGCGCATCCACCACATTAACCGGAATATTCAAAGCCTTGGCATCACAGGAAACGGCTTCATTCACGGCTTCGTCATCTGTAGCTGCCACCACCAGGCAAGCGCCCTCCAGCTGAGCGGCTGCATAAGGCGCCTGCATGAACTTTATCCTGCCTGCATCTGCAAGCGCTTGCAACTCACGGCAGAGGTCAACCGCAACTACAGTTACTGCAGCATTGGCTTTAAGCAACATGGTTACCTTACGGTTTGCGACATCTCCGCCGCCAACTACGACACATAAGCGGTTGGTAATATTGAAAAAAATGGGTAGCGCCTGCATATTTAGGTAACTTGGAATTAATGTTTGGCTTATTTTACCTTGTACGTGGCAACTTTGCGTGAGGTGTTTGCCCAAATGCGCTAAAATTACGTTTCATTCCAATTCGCATCAGAACCATCACGTTCTTGCACCTCCTTGCCGCACTATTGATACTGTCTGCGACGATGATGCGCCTAGTGCTGTTTCTGGCGCAAACTGGAATTACATGCTGAGGAACACTTTGAACACACCAAAAAAATCCGCCCCTAAAAAAGTATTCATCAAAACATTTGGCTGCCAGATGAATGAGTACGACTCATCACGCATGGCAGACATGCTGTCATCAAGTGACGGCATGGTAGAAACACAGTCACCGGAAGATGCGGATGTCATCCTGCTGAATACCTGTTCTGTGCGTGAAAAAGCCGAAGATAAAGTGTATAGCCACCTGGGCCGTTTCATTCCGCTCAAGGAAAAGAACCCGAACCTGGTGATCGGCGTCGGCGGCTGCGTGGCATCGCAGGAAGGCGACAACATCATCAAGCGCGCACCTTATGTGGATATCGTGTTTGGCCCGCAGACACTGCACCGCTTGCCTGACATGATCAAAACCAGGCAGGCTAGCGGCGCCTCCCAGGTGGACATCACCTTCCCCGAGATTGAAAAATTCGACCATCTGCCACCACCGCGTGTGGAAGGCGCA
The DNA here is from genome assembly GCA_023259635.1 of Methylotenera sp. Taxonomy (GTDB): domain Bacteria; phylum Pseudomonadota; class Gammaproteobacteria; order Burkholderiales; family Methylophilaceae; genus Methylotenera. The sequence continues at coordinate 22,676 of JALRGX010000024.1, forward strand.
TCAGCATTTTTAAGTATTATGGAAGGCTGCAGCAAATATTGCAGTTTTTGCGTGGTGCCCTACACGCGTGGTGAAGAAGTCTCCAGACCGTTTGCCGACATCCTGATCGAAGCCGTACAACTGGCTGAACAGGGCATTAAGGAGATCACACTGCTCGGCCAGAATGTGAATGCCTACCGCACGGAATATGAAGGCGTTGAGGCTGACCTGGCCATGCTGATAGAAACCATTGCCGAGATTCCACAGATCGAGCGCATCCGCTTCACAACCAGCCACCCTAACGAAATGAGCGAGCGCCTGATCGCCTGTTTTGCCAGCGTGCCTAAACTGGCAGCACAGCTGCACTTGCCGGTGCAGGCTGGCAGCGATCGTGTACTGATGGCGATGAAACGCAACTATACGGCGCTACAATATAAATCAATTATCCGCAAACTGCGCGCAGCCAACCCCAATCTCACATTTACTTCAGACTTTATTGTTGGCTTCCCCGGTGAAACCGAGGCTGATTTTGAAGCTACGGTAAAACTGATGACGGACGTAGGTTTTGATGCCAGCTTCAGCTTTTTATACAGCCCGCGCCCTGGTACACCGGCATCATTTCTCAATGACGACACGCCGGAACAGGTAAAACTTGAACGCCTAAGCAAACTGCAGGCCATTAACGAAGCACAGGCCAAGACTATTTCTGAAGCCATGCTAGGTACAATACAGCGTGTGCTGATCGAAGGTCCGTCATGGAAAGACAACACCCTCTTGGCCGGAAAAACCGACAATGGCCGTGTAGTGGATATTGCCGGCGACGCTAGCCTGACGCATCAATTTGCAAATGTAAGAATCACTGACGTGAGCAACCCGAGACGCTTAGCTGGTGAAATAGTTACCGGTTAAATAGTTGCCGGCGAAATAATTTAAGGTAATAAATAATGGAATTTACACTGCAACCCGAAGACAATGCCCGCCTTGCCAATCTTTGCGGCGCACTGGATGAAAACATCAAACAGAT
>JALRGX010000068.1 GCA_023259635.1 Methylotenera sp.
ATAACTAAGTGATATACAGCGGGGAACAACTGCATCTTTTGTAAGAACGTTTTCCACATCAAAACGAAAACGTTCACCACGCTCCGTCAGCTCTGAAATGCTGGCAACAACACCGACAATCTGCACTGGCCGGTTCTCCCAGTCAGCAGATAATTCATCGCCAAGCCTAATTGTGGCGAATGTAGTCGCCCAGAAAAACCCGAGAAAAAAGCTTGTAACAACTAGTACCGGACGCTTTAATAAAACCAGGAAGTGCTGACTAGCATATGCAAGCTGAATATTAAGCAGCAACAGCGGGATCAATGCCAATGCCCAGAACAGGCTGGGCAACACAGGCATTTGCTGCAAACAGAAAGCACCGAGAACAAAAGCCAGTGCCAGGAAAATCATTGACTAGATAGACAGCAGCTTGCCATCAACCAACTTGTATTGCCGACGCATTTTCGCTGCCAACTCTATATCATGTGTTACCACAACCAAGCTCACATTCTGTGTCTGATTCATCTCCAGCAGCAAATCAAATACAGCATGGGCAGTATGCCGGTCCAGATTGCCGGTTGGCTCATCGGCCAATATGCATTGTGGCCGCGTTACCATGGCCCTAGCCAGCGCCGCGCGCTGGCGTTCGCCGCCGGAAAGCTCGCCCGGCATATGCTCCAGCCTATGCGCCAAGCCCACTTTGGCCAGCATTTCACTTGCCAGGGTGAGCGCTTGCTCTTGCGCCATGCGCCGGATCAATAGTGGCATCGCCACATTTTCTAATGCGGTGAACTCCGGCAGCAAATGATGGAATTGATAAACAAAACCCAATAACTGGTTGCGTAAGTCGCCTTTTTGCGCCTCAGACAACTGCGATAGATTATTGCCAAGAAGATGTACGTCACCACTAGTAGCAACATCCAGTCCACCGAGCAAATGCAGCAAAGTACTTTTACCCGAACCCGAGGTGCCAACAACTGCCACCTGCTCGCCCGCGTTAACGGACAAATAAATACCATTCAGCACAGCAACATCCAGCCCCTGGTAAGTTTTATGCAGGTCAATACAAGAGATAATAGATTGGGAAACTGGACTACTCATAACGCAATGCCTCGGCCGGATTGATTCTGCTTGCTTTATAACTTGGATACAGTGTCGCCAGCAGACTTAATATGAATGACACAGTCACAATCGTCGTCACATCTGACCACGCTAAATCTGAAGGCAGATCGCTAATGTAATACACGTCTTTTGCCAGAAACTGCACATTAAACAAATGCTCAATAAAAGGTACGATGGTTTCAACATTCAGCGCAATCAAAACCCCAAACACGCCGCCCAGCACTGTACCAATCACCCCGATCATGGCACCCTGCACAATAAATATCCTCATGATACTGCCCGGGCTGGCGCCGAAAGTACGCATAATCGCAATATCCGCACGCTTATCAGTCACGGCCATCACCAGTGTAGACACGATATTAAAAGCGGCCACAGCAACAATCAATGTCAGGATAATAAACATCACGCGTTTTTCCATCTGCACTGCACGGAAGAAATTGGCATGCTGCCGCGTCCAGTCTGTGACGAAATAATTGCCATAAGGATTCAAGCGCCGATTAAGCTGATCAGCCATGGTTGACGCAATTGCTGGCGCCGCAAATAAATCCTTCAACTTCAATCGCACTCCGGAGACATTGCTCCCCATGCGATACAACTTCGCTGCATCATCAATGTGAATAAGTGCCAAGCCGGCGTCATACTCATACATGCCAATCTGGAACAGGCCTACCAAAGTAAATTGCTTAAGACGCGGCACCACGCCGGTTGGCGTAAACTGCCCTTGCGGTGCCATTACCACAACTTTGTCACCAATTTGTGCGCCCAGCGCATAGGCCAGATCCGCACCCAAAATAATGCCGAACTCTCCCGCGCGCAAATCATTCAGGCTGCCTGCCTTCATGTGGCTACCCAAGTCTGCGACTTTATCTTCAGCAGCAGGCACAATACCGCGAATGATCGCGCCTTGCACCCCCTGGTCATAACTCAGCATCCCCTGCGCTGCGATATAAGGTGCGCTCGCCAGCACCTGCGGGGCTTTGCCAACAAACTCGTTAATACGCTGCCAATCGGCAAGCTGATTATTGGGGCCGGTGATTTCAAGATGTGACGCCACACCCAGAATACGCGTGCGCAGCTCCTTCTGGAAACCGTTCATTACAGACAGCACAACTATCAGCGCGGCAACACCCAGCGCAATACCGATCATACTGGTAAGGGAAATAAAGGAAATAAAATGATTTTTGCGTTTTGCCCGCGTATAACGCCAGCCAACAAATAACTCATAAGGTAGTGATTTCATAGGGCAGATTTTAACAGGCTTCTAATTGTTATCTAGTGTTATCTGTTAAAATTCTGTTCATGTTTACAGGAATCATTCAATCCGTCGGCGCGATTACGCAGGCTACCCCGGTCGGTACAGATATACAGCTTGCCATCATAACCAACAAGCTGGACATGCTTGATGTTCAGCTGGGAGACAGTATCGCCGTTAACGGCGTATGTCTGACCGTGACAACGTTGGGGGTGAATCAATTTGAAGCGCATGTGTCCCATGAAACGCTTTCAGTAACAACAGGCCTGGATAAACCGCACCCGGTTAATCTGGAAAAAGCGTTGCGACTGAGCGACAGACTTGGCGGCCATTTAGTCAGCGGCCATGTGGATGGTGTCGGCGAAGTGGTCAGCTTTGAGCCGCTGGGAGATTGCTGGCGTCTGGAGATTCGCGCGCCACACGCTATTTCAAAATATATTGCAATCAAAGGTTCGATTTGCATTGATGGCGTAAGCCTCACCGTTAATAGCATCACGAATGACATATTCAGCATCAATCTAATCCCGCATACGCTTGAGAACACAACACTGCAATCACTCGCTCGCGGCCATCGCGTCAACCTTGAAGTGGACCCGATTGCGCGTTATGTAGAACGCATGACGCTGTGGGGATTAGAAAAGCCAGAGAACCTAGAAGGGCAAAATAATAATGCATAAACACATCAGCCCTGCCAAGGAAATCATTGATGAAATCAAATCCGGCCGCATGGTGATACTGGTGGATGATGAGCATCGCGAAAACGAAGGCGATTTGGTACTGGCAGCTGAATTTACAACGGCGGAACACATCAACTTCATGGCCAGATACGGTCGCGGGCTGATTTGCCTCACTCTCACAGAAACACGCTGCAACCAGCTCAACCTGCCAAAAATGGTGCAAAAAAATGCGGCACGCATGGGCACCAATTTCACCGTATCCATTGAAGCGGCAGAAGGCGTCACCACCGGCATTTCAGCAGCTGACCGCGCACGTACCGTACAAGCAGCTGTAGCAAAAAATGCCAAGCCGAAGGATATTGTAAGTCCCGGCCACATTTTTCCGCTCGCAGCCATGGATGGCGGCGTATTGATACGTGCCGGCCACACTGAAGCCGGCTGCGATTTAGCCGATCTTGCAGGTCTGGAGCCTGCAAGTGTTATCTGTGAAATATTAAAAGACGATGGCAGCATGGCACGCCTGCCTGACTTAATGGCCTTCGCAGCCGAGCACAATCTCAAAATCGGCACGATTGCAGATTTGATCCACTACCGCGCCGAAACAGAAAGCTTTGTCGAACGCGGCGCTGAACGCATGGTGCAAACCCCATACGGTAAAATGAAGCTGGTTGCCTACACCGACAAAATCGGCAAAGAAACGCATCTGGTCCTCATCAAGGGCACCCCGACACCGGACAAGGAAGTGCTGGTGCGCGTACACGAACCGCTTTCCGTGTTTGATTTACTGGATAGCTCCAGCTGCTCGCACAGCTGGAACACGTTAAAAGCCATGGAAGTCATTGCCAACGCAGAGTCGGGGGTCATGGTATTGCTACGCCAGCAAGAAAGCGGCACAAGCATCATCGAGCGCATTCAGGGTGCAGATGAACCAATCCGTATCAACCAGGAACTTAGAACCTATGGCATTGGCTCACAGATCCTATTGGATTGCGGTGTAAGAAAAATGAAATTAATGACCAACCCGCGCAAAATGCCTAGCATGGCGGGTTTTGGCCTGGAAGTAACAGGGTATCTGGAAGCAGGTCCAGAAGTTTAAACATTATGACACTGGAAAATACAAATTTTACCGGCCACCTGCTGATTGCGATGCCGAACCTGACTGACCCGTATTTCGCCAAATCAGTTACTTTCATTTGCGCCCACAATCAGGAAGGCGCTATGGGAATTGTGGTTAATCGCCCTACCGACATGACCTACGGCGCCCTGTTTGAAAAAATCAATTTTAATCTGCAAAACCAGGCATTGGCAGCCAGGCCGGTACTTTACGGCGGGCCAGTCCAGCCTGAGCGCGGCTTTGTACTGCATCAACATATAGGTGACTGGGATAGTTCTATCACTGTAGCAGATGACATTGCACTGACCACCTCCAAAGACATTTTAAATGCAGTGGCAGAAGGAAATGGACCTGAAAAGCTGCTGCTTTCACTCGGCTATGCCGGCTGGACTGCAGGCCAACTGGAACAGGAAATATCGCAGAACGCATGGTTATCAGTAAAACCAAAAGATAAGGAAACCCTTCATAAAGTACTGTTTGATACCCCGCACGAAGATCAGTTGAATGCGGCGATGTCGCTGCTGGGCATTGACCCATCCATGCTGTCCGATATAGCTGGTCATGCCTGACATGCATCTCATTGATAACGAAAACGTATACGACAAGGACAAGGTGCAAGCCGGTACGGTGCTAGCCTTTGACTTTGGTGAAAGACGTATCGGCGTTGCAGTTGGCGAGCACCTGATCAATAACGCAAACCCGCTCACCACGATTGACAGTGAAAGTAATGAAGTACGCTTCGCCGCCATTACCGAGCTGATCAATGAATGGCAGCCTAAACTGCTGGTAGTGGGGTTGCCATTAAGTCTGGATGGCAGCGAGACTGAGGTCACCCAGCTTTGCAAAAAGTTTGCACGCCGACTGAATGGCCGCTTTAACTTACCAGTAGTACTGATTGATGAACGTTACAGCTCGGCTGAAGCCAGCCAGTTGCTTAACCAGGCCGGCATCAAAGGTCGTGCACAGAAAGCCATGCTGGATCAGGTTGCGGCACAAACCATATTGCGCAGCTATTTTGATAGCCTATCACGATGATTTAAGAGCTTTTTTATAAAATGCCAGTAATAAGATTTACTAGCAATACCAAATATTCAGTAAAATAACGGCATGATAAAAAACCATTCAAATATATCTCCCGCTCAATTACCCGACGCAGAAGACTTATTGAAAGTCCTGGCGCAAAAACTGGAACCTCTGCTACAGAAAAATACCGCTTTAGTCGGCATTCATAGCGGCGGCGCCTGGCTCATGGAAAGATTATTGGTCTTACTGGAACACACTATCAGCAAACATGCGATTGAACACGGCACACTGGATGTGTCATTTTACCGTGATGACTACGCACAGCGTGGGCTGAAAGCAGAAAACCGCCCAAGCCAGATTCCGTTCGATGTTGAAAACAAGCATATCATCCTGATCGATGACGTCTTCTACACTGGTCGCACCACGCGCGCAGCCATGAATGAACTCTTTGATTACGGACGCCCTGCCAGTATAGCCCTGGTTGCATTGGTAAACCGCGGCGGACGCGAATTACCGATAGCACCGCAGACAGTTGCTGCCGATATCCCGCTGGACGCCTCCCAGCACTTACAGTTAATAAAACAGGCTGATGGCAATCTGGCCCTGGAACTCAATCAACATAACAGCGCGAGAACACAAGAGCATGAATAATCCTCAACTCGATCGTGATGGTAACCTGCAACACCTGCTTTCTATCGAAGGTTTGCCCAAAAGGATACTTAACCAAATACTGGATACCGCTGAATCCTTTATCGGCGTAGCAGAACGCGAGGTTAAGAAAGTGCCGTTGCTTCGCGGAAAAACGGTTTGCAACCTGTTCTTTGAAAACAGCACCCGCACCCGCACCACCTTTGAAATTGCTGCCAAACGCCTATCCGCAGACGTCATCAGCCTGAATGTGAGCACTTCTTCACAATCCAAGGGTGAAACAATCCTGGACACGGTCGATAACCTGATTGCGATGCATGCAGACATGTTTGTTGTCCGTCACGCGCAGTCCGGTGCGGCGCATCTGATTGCGCGACATGTGCCACCGCATATTCACGTGATTAATGCCGGTGACGGCCGTCACTCGCACCCTACGCAAGGCCTGCTCGATGTATTTACCATCCGCAAATACAAACCAGACCTGCATAACTTGAGAATAGCCATCGTTGGCGATGTTCTGCATTCCCGCGTTGCCCGCTCTGAAATTCATGCACTCACAACATTAGGTGTTCCTGAAGTGCGCGTGATTGCTCCTAAAACACTGTTGCCTGCACAAGTGCAGAAGTTAGGCGTACATGTATTCCATGATATGGAAGATGGGCTGAAAGATGTTGACGTCGTAATGATGCTGCGCCTGCAGAATGAGCGCATGAACGGCGCCATGCTGCCCAGCACACAGGAATATTTTAAAACCTACGGCTTGACGCAGGAAAAACTCAAACTAGCCAGGCCAGATGCAATTGTCATGCACCCAGGCCCCATGAATCGCGGTGTGGAAATCGACTCAACTGTTGCCGACGGTAAACAATCTGTCATATTACCGCAGGTGACTTATGGCATTGCGATTCGCATGGCGGTAATGGCAATCTTGGCTGGCGGCAGCCCAGCAGGAGACGCGTAATGAAAATACATATAAAAAACGGTCGCGTGATTGACCCGAAAAACAATATCGACAGCAAACTGGATGTTTTTATTGCTGCCGGAAAAATTGCAGCCATCGGCAGTGTTCCTGAAGGATTTATCGCCAACCAGACTATTGATGCAGAAGGCTTGACAGTATGTCCGGGCCTAGTGGATTTGTCAGCCAGATTGCGCGAACCCGGTGACGAATACAAAGCCACCCTCACAAGCGAGTTACAGGCTGCCGTATCAGGCGGCGTCACCAGTTTGGCATGCCCTCCCGACACCGACCCCGTATTGGACGAACCAGGTTTGGTAGAAATGCTAAAACACCGCGCAAAACAGCACGGCTTGGCACATGTCTATCCATTAGGTGCGGCAACGCGTCAACTACAGGGCAACGCCCTTTCAGAAATGAACGAACTACATGCAGCCGGCTGCGTAGGGTTCTCGCAAGCCAAAGTTGCCATTAAGGATACGCAAGTATTATGGCGCGTCATGGAATACGCCGCCACCTTTGGTTTTACCTTGTTTCTGCACGCAGAAGAGCCTTTTTTAGCTGAAAAAGGTGTGGCACATGACGGCGAAGTCGCGACAAGATTAGGCCTTAAAGGCATTCCAAGCGCAGCAGAAGCGCTAGCGCTGGCAACCATATTACGCATTTCAAAAGAAACCGGTGCAAAAGTACACATCAGCCGCTTATCTACTGCCGAGGGTGTGGAGATGATTCGCGCTGCGAAAAAAGAAGGCCTGAAAATCAGCTGTGATGTCAGCTGCAATCATCTGCACCTCACAGAACATGACATCGGCTATTTTGATGCCAACTGCCACCTCAAACCACCGCTACGCACACAACGTGATAAAGAAGCGTTAAGCGCCGGCCTGAAAGACGGTACCATTGACGCAATATGCTCGGACCATACCCCCGTGGATGATGATGCCAAACTGGCACCTTTTGCCGAAGCTGAAATCGGTGCAACCGGCTTGGAACTGTTATTACCACTGACCTTGAAATGGGCTATGGAGAATAAAGTGAGCCTGATGCAAGCCATAAAATTGATTACGGAAAAATCAGCCCTTATATTAGGAGTTACAGGCGGCAACCTTAGCCCCAACAGTGACGCAGACCTTTGTATTTTCGATGCAAATGAATACTGGAAAATATGTCCGGCTGCGCTCAAAAGCCAAGGGAAAAATACACCGTTTACCGGATTGGAGCTGGCAGGGAAAGTTAGGCTGACTTTAGTTCATGGGCAAGTCGTTTACCAGCAAAAGCCTTAAACACTATCTGCAGTTTTAAGTAAGTAAAAAGGCGGGCCGGGATAATTCCGGCGCGCCTTTTTACTTACCATTTAAAAATAAACGATTCCCTAAACAATTCCCAAAGAATCCAGCCCGGCAGATAAGTCTTTATCGTGAGCCCCCTTACCTTCCAGCTTGATTTTCAGACGCAAGTCATTCACCGAGTCGGCATTTCGCAATGCATCTTCTAGTGTAATCACATCAGCCTCGTGCAGATCAAACAATGATTGGTCAAAAGTCTGCATTCCAATCTCACGGGATTTAGCAATAATCTCTTTAATTTCATGCACTTCACCTTTAAAGATCAGGTCTGAAATCAACGGTGAATTCAGCATCACTTCCATTGCGGCAGCGCGGCCTTTGCCTTCTTTTTTAGGAATGAGGCGCTGCGAAACAAAAGCCCGTACATTCAGTGACAAATCCATCAACAGCTGATGGCGACGCTCTTCGGGAAAGAAGTTAACAATACGATCCAAGGCCTGGTTGGTACTGTTGGCATGCAGGGTTGCCATGCATAAGTGGCCTGTTTCAGCGAAGGCAATCGCATAATCCATGGTTTCCCGATCGCGGATTTCACCGATCAGAATTACATCGGGCGCCTGGCGCAGCGTATTTTTAAGCGCAATTTCCCAGTTATCAGTATCCACCCCTACTTCACGCTGCGTCACGATGCAGTTCCTGTGTTCGTGTACAAACTCCACAGGATCTTCAATGGTAATAATATGTCCATAACTGTTTTGATTGCGATAACCGATCATCGCCGCCAATGAGGTTGATTTTCCCGAGCCGGTACCGCCGACAAAAATCACCAAGCCGCGTTTGGTCATCGCCACGTCTTTTAGTACTTCAGGTAAACCCAACTCCTCAAATTCCGGGATTTTGGTAGTAATCGTCCTGAACACAAGCCCCACCGAACCACGCTGTACAAATGCATTTACGCGGAAACGCGCCACTTTGGGAATGCCGATAGCAAAGTTACACTCATTGGTGGCATCAAATTCGGCATTTTGCTTGTCGTTCATAATGGAACGTGCGATTTCACGGGCCTGCTGCGGTGAAAGCGGTTGGTTGCTGACCGGGGTCACTTTACCGTCAATCTTGATGGCCGGCGGAAATCCAACCGTAATAAACATATCGGATGCCTTTTTAGCCAACATCAATCGCAGCAAGTCGAACACAAACTTTTCGGCCTGACCTTTTTCCATCTGACTCTGCACGTTAATTCCCTTTCTACTGCCTATTTTATTTTGCGGTCAGTGCACCAACCACAAATGTTATTCATACAACAGGCTACGATCAACCTATGATCGCGTCCTTATTTGCTGCTTTGGAACGCGCCTCATTAGCTGAGATCACGTTGCGTTTAACCAAGTCCTGTAAATTCTGGTCCAGCGTCTGCATCCCTACATTCTGCCCGGTCTGGATCGCTGAGTACATTTGCGGAATCTTATTCTCACGGATCAGGTTACGGATCGCAGGGGTACCAATCATGATCTCATGCGCTGCAACACGGCCCTGACCATCCTTGGTTTTTAACAAGGTCTGTGAAATTACAGATCGCAATGACTCGGATAACATCGAACGCACCATTTCTTTTTCCGCTGCCGGAAATACGTCAATAATACGGTCTACGGTTTTAGCCGCAGAACTGGTATGCAGTGTACCGAATACCATGTGGCCGGTTTCTGCGGCAGATAACGCCAAACGAATCGTTTCCAGGTCACGCATCTCACCCACCAAGATTACATCCGGGTCTTCACGCAGTGCTGAGCGCAGTGCATTATTAAATGACAGGGTATGCGGGCCAACCTCACGCTGATTAATCAGGCATTTTTTAGACTGGTGTACAAATTCGATCGGGTCTTCTACGGTCAGAATATGTCCATATTCATTGTCGTTAATGTAATCAATCATTGCAGCCAGCGTTGTTGATTTACCTGAACCGGTTGGACCTGTCACCAAGCAGATACCACGAGGCGTTTCAGCAATCTCTTTAAAAATCGCCGGGCAATTTAACTGTTCCAGCGTCAATATCTTTGACGGAATGGTACGGAACACCGCGCCGGCACCGCGGTTATGGTTAAAAGCGTTGACACGAAAACGCGCCAGATTCGGAATTTCAAATGAAAAGTCACATTCAAGATGTTCCTCATAAACCTTGCGCTGACCATCATTCATGATGTCATACACCATGTCATGCACCTGGCTGTGGTCCATTGCCGGCACATTAATTTTACGAATATCGCCATGCACACGGATCATCGGAGGCAAGCCTGCTGACAGGTGTAAGTCTGATGCTTTATTTTTAACTGAAAATGCGAGTAAATCTGAAATGTCCACAACCGGCTCCTGTTATAATTTTCTAATTGTTATGTGTACAAATTTTAGGCCTCTTGAATTATGACCACAATTAGTAGCCGCTTGCAAGACATTCTAGCAACAATTCAATCGGCACAAGCGTCCAGCCCATTTGCACAAACAGTTCAACTGGTAGCTGTAAGCAAGGCACAACCGGCATCAGCAATTCGTGAAGCTTATGCAGCAGGCCAGGCTGTATTCGGCGAAAATTACCTGCAGGAAGCCCTGGACAAACAATCACAACTAACGGACCTGAATATTGAGTGGCACTTTATCGGCCCCATACAAAGCAACAAAACCCAGCCTATCAGCCAGCATTTTGCATGGGTGCATAGTGTAGACCGCCTGAAAATCGCCCAGCGCTTGAATGATGCACGCCCGGCAGATTTACCGCCATTACAGGTATGCATACAGGTAAACGTCAGCAATGAGGAAAGTAAAAGCGGCGTTGCACCCGAAGACCTGCCAGCACTCGCAGAAGAAATCCAGAAATTACCTAAATTAAAACTACGCGGCCTGATGGCTATCCCCGCACCTACCGAGGATACAAACCGGCAACTGGCACAATTCAAACTGGTTCGCGAGTGCTATGATGCACTATTAGCAAAGGGCTTCGCTCTGGATACGCTCTCTATAGGCATGTCTGAAGACTTCCCGGTAGCGGTTGCGCAGGGAGCAACCTTTGTACGCATCGGCTCGGCGCTATTTGGTGCCAGACCCAACAGAATGCAAACTTGAGCATAATGAACTACTCAGTAACACTACCAGGCAACTCAGTATAAAAATAAACAAAAATTCGGAACCATATATGAAAATTAATTTTATCGGCGGCGGCAATATGGCTCGCGCCATTATTGGCGGTCTTAAACAAAATGGCCTGGATATGTCAGCAATCACGGTCTTGGAGCTGGACGCACAAAAACGTAGTGAATTGGCGCAGGAATTCAACGTTCAAGTTACCGACAGTTATGCCGGATTCAGCAACACGGATGTGATTGTGCTGGCAGTAAAACCTCAGCAGCTTAAACAAGTTTGCAGTGACTTAAGCTCCGTTTTAAAATCGCAGCTTGTAATCTCTATCGCAGCAGGCGTCAGGAGCAAAGACATCTCGCGCTGGCTTGGCAATTACAGCGCAATTGTACGTGTCATGCCCAATACGCCTGCCCAGATACAGGCAGGCATCTCGGCCTTGTATGCCATGCCTGAAGTCAGCCAGGCCCAGCGCGACCAGGCAGGTATTATTCTGGCGGCCGTTGGCAAAGTACTGTGGCTTGATGATGAAGCTCAGATGGATGCCGTCACGGCAATCTCGGGTAGCGGTCCGGCTTATGTGTTCTATTTTATCGAAGCGTTGCAAGATGCAGGCTTGGCGCTGGGGTTGGATGTCCAAGCCTCAACACTGCTGGCATTGGAAACATTCGCGGGAGCAAGCCGGCTCGCAGCGCAAAGCAGTGAAGACATCAAAACCCTGCGCGCCCAGGTTACGTCCAAAGGCGGAACTACCGAGCAAGGTATACTGACTTTAGAAGCAGCCGGGATCAAAGGCATTATCAGCAAAGCTGCCAAGGCCGCAGCTGACAAATCCGTCACGCTGGGTGACCAACTTGGGAATTAATCCGGAAAGTAATTGCCATGATTAACAATATCGTTTTATTTTTATTGGAAGCAATACTGGGGTTGCTCAGCATTGCATTCCTGCTACGTTTTTATTTCCAGCTTACAAAAGCATCGTTCCAGAATCAATTCGCGCAACTCATCGTATCTGTTACAAACTTTGCGGTTAAACCGCTAAGGCGTGTCATACCAGGCTTAGGCAAGTTTGATATTTCAACATTACTGTTGGCTTATATAACACAAGCGATTCTTAGCTTTCTTACTCTACTGATAAACGGCTTCCCTGTGTTTGTTGCAGGCGACACAGTATGGCTGGTGATATTGGGACTTGCACTCATTGACATCGCCAGCATCAGCATTTCTATTTTCTTATATGCCGTATTAATTCAAGCTGTATTAAGCTGGATAAATCCACATACCCCTATAGCACCGACACTAAATAGCTTAACCTATCCAGTGCTACGGTCATTAAGGAAATATATTCCGCCCGCCGGAAATTTTGACTTAAGTCCTCTGATATTCATTATTATGGCGCAGTTATTGCTTACCACTATTTTAGTCCCAATAAAAATGAGTTTACTTTCTGTCCTATAGATAATATTAAAAATACATGGGTAAAAATGCTAAATGGCAAACTGAATAAAACCACACTGCATGGCTCGAGCTTAAGTGACAAGATAGCAGAATACAGCCAGTGGCGTGAAAATCTGACTGCGGCAATCAATGAATATATTGATTGGCCCGGGCATTCAAATGAGATGAATGCGATACAGGAATTAAGGCTGTACGACATTAAGGAAATCCTGAAAAAAGACCAGTTGATACTGGCATTTCTCGCTGAATTCTCACGGGGCAAGACAGAAACCATCAATGCGCTGTTTTTCTCCGACTTCAACCAGAGATTACTGCCCAGCGAGGCAGGCCGCACGACCATGTGCCCGACAGAAATATTTTTCAACGAAAATAATCCACCCTGCATACAACTCTTACCGATCGAAACCAGGCAGACCGATGATACGCTCAATTACCTAAAGACTACCCCCGAAGCTTGGCATACAGTTCTGCTTGATACATCATCAGCAGACAATATGAAAGACGCGCTGAGAGCATTAGTACAAACACGGGAAGTTGACCTTGCCACTGCGGAAAGACTAGGCTTCAGCTGCAAAAATGACCCTACCATGCAGCAGTCGCTTACTGGGAAAAGCACCATTGAAATTCCCGCCTGGCGCCACGCACTCATTAACTACCCACACCCCTTGCTCAAAAATGGATTGGTGGTACTAGACACCCCGGGATTAAATGCCATCGGGACTGAACCGGAACTGACACTAAGTATCATCCCCAGTGCCCAAGTCATCGTATTTTTAACTTCCGTAGATACCGGGATTACCAAATCAGACATGCAGATATGGACAGCGTATGTGCAGAAGAGAACTGCACATAAATTGGTGATACTGAATAAAATTGACAACCTTTGGGATGGCTTGGAAACAGATGCGGAGGTCAATGTTGTCATTAAAAAACAGGTCCAGAATACCGCGCATGAATTGGGATTAAACGAAAACAATATTTTCGCTATTTCCGCACAGAAAGCTTTACTGGCAAAAATCAAAAAGGATGACGCCCTGTTACAGCGCTCCGGTATTAACGCCGTAGAAAATGCGCTGGCGGAACAAATCGTTCGTTCCAAGCATGAAGTACTTGGCAGAGCGATCATTACAGAATGCTCAAACATGATCCGGGCCTCACGCAAACTTGCACAAATTCGCGTCAATACTATTAGAAACCAACTTGATGAGTTACATGAATTACAGCTGCACCATCAAGGCACATCAAAAGAAATACTGGCAAAAGTGGTTGCCGAGCGCAAGCGCTATGAGACCTCTATTATTGCCTTTAACCAAGGTAATGAAAAAATAAACAAATTAAGCAGGAAGCTTTTGCGTCATCTCAGCTCTGATTATCTGGACACCGCACTAAAAAAAGCAAGACAGAATATGGGGGACAGCTGGACTACCGTCGGGTTAAATCAAAACATTCGCGGTATTACACGTCAGGTTGCCGAACTTGCACAAAACATTATGATCGAAAGCCGGACAATCAAGCAACTCGCAGATGAGTTATACCAACACTTTCAAACCAAGCACGGTTTTGAGATAAATAAATCCGCGGACCTTGATTTAAGCGGGTTAACTGAAAGCATGCAAACAATAGAACAAGTGACTGATGAGTTCTGCGCCAGCCTGGTGAATTTAATGACAGAAAAACATTTCCTGATCCGTAGGTTTTACTTAAGCGTGGGCAGTCAGATTAAAACTATTTTTGAACAAGCACATTCAGATTGCGAACGCTGGCTAAACTCGGTAGTCGGCGAATTGAAGAGCGAGATTGATACGCATAAGAACGCATTGGATAAACGCGCCGCATCACTGTTGGAATCACATGATAACGCTAACAAACTAAACAAAAATATTGAGATGGCAGAAAAAGAAATGGCGACCTATCAACAACAGGCCACCCAGTTGGACCGGATATTACTCAAACTCATGAGCTGCGTTAAGTTCGGTATGGAAAAACCAAAAACTGCCGCCTGAAATCTGACAGCAGTGTGTTCTAAGTAGAGTGGCTTGGTTTATAAAACTTCATTTTTTACAGCACTTTCTCAGACTGCTGCCATACAACTACATCAAGATAATATCGAACGATTCCTGACCATAACTTGCCTCTGCCTGCAGGGAGATCGGTTTGGCAATAAAATCAGACAAATTGGCCAGGCTTTGCGACTCTTCATCCGACAGCATATCAATGACCTTGGGTGCAGCCAGTACACGCAACTCACGCGCATTAAACTGGCGCGCTTCGCGCAACAGTTCACGCAGGATTTCATAACAGACTGTCTGCGCAGTTTTCAACTCACCGCGCCCTTGGCAGCAAGGACAAGGCTCACAGAGAATATGCGCCAGACTCTCACGGGTACGTTTCCGTGTCATTTCCACCAGACCTAATGGCGTAAAACCATTGACACCAGTACGTGCACGATCACGCGCCACCTCTTTTTCCAGCTCTTCCAGAACAGCTTCACGCTGCATATCTTCATCCATATCAATGAAATCGATGATAATAATACCACCCAGATTTCTTAACCTTAATTGCCGCGCGATAGATTGCGCCGCTTCAAGATTGGTTTTGAATATAGTGTCCGATAGATTCTTACCACTGACAAAACTGCCTGTGTTCACATCAACCGTTGTTAATGCTTCTGTCTGGTCAAATATCAGATAGCCGCCAGACTTAAGCTCAACCTTACGCGACATGGCTTTTTCAATTTCCTGCTCAATACTGTATAGATCGAACAGCGGCCGTTCCCCCTGGTAATGCACCAGTTTATCCAATGCCGTAATTGCATACAGGTTGGCAAACTCAACCAGCTTCTGATATGTCTCGCTTGAGTCTACCCTTACCACCTCAGTGTTATCGCACATCACATCACGTAATACGCGCATCGGCAGATTCAGATCCTGAAACACAAGCGTGCGCTCAGGCACTGTCATGCTTTTTTCCTGGATATGACGCCAGGTTTTCGCCAGATAATCAATATCCGCCAACAGCTCTTCATCAGTAGCCGTTTCCGACATGGTTCTGATAATGTAACCACCCTTCCGCACTTCCGGCAACAGGCTAAGCAGGCGAGCCTTTAATACCTCACGCTCCTCCTCCAGCTCGATGCGCTGTGACACGCCGATATGATCCTGCTGCGGCAGATACACCAGGAATCGTCCTGCGATACTAATCTGTGTAGTGAGGCGTGCGCCTTTAGTACCAATCGGCTCCTTGATCACCTGCACCATTAACGCTTGCCCCTCATGCAGAACTTCCTGAATAGGCCTTTGCCCTTCAGCAACCCCACACTCAATGACATCTCCCGCATGCAGAAAAGCCGCTCGCTGCAGGCCGATTTCTACAAAAGCGGACTGCATGCCAGGCAACACGCGGCAAACTACACCGCGATACACATTACCAACCAGACCTAATGAGGAACTGCGTTCAATCTGCAATTCCTGCATAACACCATTTTCCATCATGGCGATACGCGTTTCCTGCGGGGTAACGTTAATTAATATTTCTTCACTCAATTTATGCTTTCTGATTACTGTTTATTTTTATTGTTTGAAACCACTTATATCTGAACAATATGGTGTTTTCTTAATAGATTAGCCGTTTCGCATATTGGCAAACCCATTACGCCAGTATAGCTGCCCGCGATCTTTTTAATCCATGCTCCAGCCAAGCCCTGTATGCCATAGCTTCCAGCTTTGTCGTTATGTTCACCTGATGCAATGTAATATTCAATCTGTTCTTCCGAGAAATTGATCATTTCCACCGTTGTAGTAGACAGAACCACTTCTATTTTGTTCATAAAGGCAAGCGCCACCGCAGTATGCACCTGATGCGTACTGCCTGATAACTCGGCCAGCATCTTGCGTGCATCATTATCATTCTCTGGCTTTCCCAGCACCTTGCCAGCCAGCGCTACGGTAGTATCTGCAGCAAGAACCGGCCTCGCCCGCTGCTCAGCCGACAACTTCTGCAAACATGTCTCGGCTTTTTCCTGTGCGAGTCTTATCACATAGCACTCAGGTGATTCGTGCGGCAACTGCATTTCATCAATATCAGCAGGATGCGTGATGCAATCAATGCCAATCTGTTTCAATAACTCGATACGGCGGGGGCTGCGTGAAGCAAGATATAGTGTTGGATGTTGTTCAAAATTGTTACGCATATTGGCACTTTAATTTACTATCACTAAATTCACAAAGATTAAATATATTTGCCCTTATTATAAGGGAGCTAAAAGGTAACTTAATATGATCGACTGGCCTGGACTGCTAAAAATCGGAATTGCGCTATTTGCAATCGTAAACCCGATCGGCAGCGTTCCCATTTTTATCAGCGCAACAAGTGGCTGGAGCAATATGGAGCGTTCCAGAACTGCCAAAACTGCCGCTATTACGGTTTTTATTGTACTTACCATCGCCGCACAGATTGGCGACCAGATTCTGGATTTTTTCGGTGTTACGATTCCATCATTCCAGGTCAGCGGGGGTATTCTACTCATGCTAATCGCCATTTCGATGATGCATGCCAAGCAAAGTGCCGCCCATCAGACCCCTGAAGAAATTCAAACCTTAGTCGATAAAGAAGTGATTGCCATAGTACCGCTTAGCATTCCCCTCCTTGCTGGGCCTGCTGCTATCAGCAATATGATTATTGCCGCCCAGCAAAACAGCAGTATAGCCGGCCACCTCTCTTTAAGCATTCCGATTTTTTTCGTATGCCTGACCACCTGGCTTGTGCTAAAACTTGCTGTTGTCATTGCAAACAGGCTTGGAACTATTGGCATCAATATTGTCACCCGCGTCATGGGGTTGATTTTAGGGGCTATGGCAGTAGAGTTTATCGCCCATGGCCTCAGCGGGCTTTTCCCGAAGTTATTTATTTAATATTCATAACTACAAATCAATCACACGCGAATATTGTTGCATCGGGTAAAATATACATAATTCAAATTAAAGACATTCATCATGCAATGGAAGCCACATGCCACTGTCGCAGCAATCGTTGAAGAAAACGGCAAATTCTTGTTAGTAGAAGAAGAAACCGACCGCGGCAATCGCTATAACCAACCTGCCGGCCATCTGGAAGATAATGAAACAATTCTTGAAGCCGTGATCCGCGAAACGCTGGAAGAAACGGCCTATACGTTTGCACCAACGTCCTTACTGGGCATTTACCACTGGAAACATGAACACAACCACACTACCTATCTGCGGTTCGCCTACATCGGCAAGGTAAGCAATCATCAACCGCAGCTTAAACTGGATGATGGCATCATCCGTACCGTCTGGATGACTGCAGAAGATATTCGCAACAATGCCAGACTGATGCGCAGCCCACAGGTTTTGACCTGTATCGAGGACTATCTGCGTGGTCAGCGTTACCCATTATCTGTTGTTACGCATTTATAAAATAAACACCTATGAACCTGAATAAATCACAAAAGAAAAAGATCGTTGTTGGCCTCTCCGGCGGAGTAGACTCTTCCGTTACCGCACTGCTACTAAAGCAGCAAGGTTACGAAGTTACCGGTCTATTCATGAAAAACTGGGAAGATGACGATACCGATGAATACTGCTCAAGCAAGCAGGATTTAATCGATGCGGTTTCCGTAGCAGATAAAATCGGCATTGATATAGAAGCGGTTAACTTCAGCAAAGAATACAAGGACCGCGTATTCGCGAACTTTTTAAGTGAATATCAGGCCGGGCGCACTCCTAACCCGGACATTTTATGTAACGCCGAAATAAAATTTAAAGCATTTCTTGATCACGCCATGGGCATGGGTGCAGATCTGATTGCCACCGGGCACTATGCACAGGTGCGTGAAAACCCTTTAAATCCCGGACAATTCCAGCTATTAAAAGCGGATGACGGCAGTAAAGACCAAAGCTATTTCCTGTATCGCCTCAACCAGGCACAGCTGTCAAAAACCCTGTTCCCACTTGGGCAATACTTAAAACGTGAAGTGCGCGAAATCGCACGTTCTGCAGGCTTGGTCAATGCCGAGAAAAAAGACTCTACCGGCATCTGCTTTATCGGCGAGCGGCCATTTCAGGAATTCTTGAGCAGGTACCTGCCAAGAGAACCTGGCGACATGAAAACCCCCGAAGGAAAAATTGTCGGCCGCCACGAAGGCCTGATGTATTACACTCTGGGACAACGTCAGGGCCTGAAAATCGGCGGTAGCCGCGACAGTAGCGGTGAACCATGGTTTGTCGCCGCAAAAGATATGGAAAAGAATGAACTGATCGTGGTACAAGGCCATGATCACCCTTTGCTGCTTAATGATGGCTTAAAAGCTGGTCAGCTACACTGGATCAGCGAAGAAGACCCTAAAACCAACTGGGTGTATGCAGCCAAGACACGCTACCGCCAGCCGGATGCACCATGTGAGATTGATAGTGTCAACACGGAAGAAGTCACTATCAAATTCGGACAAAAACAATGGGCCATTACGCCGGGACAGTCTGCGGTCGTCTATGAAAGCAACGTCTGTTTAGGCGGTGGCATTATTACTGGTGCTATTTAAAGATAATCCCTAGCAAGTCGAGGTTACGATGGCTTATATACTCAAAAATACACAAGGTGAGATAATCGCGGCAAGTGCTTCTGAAAACCCAGGGGCCGGCTGGATATTTACTGAAGACAATACTAAAGAGTATATGGATTTCCTGGAAAGATCACTGGCAAAAAGTGACCCCTTCCGTGAAAGCGACATCCATTTAGCACGCGTGCTGGAGGACTTAATCAGCTTACTGGTTGAGCGTAATATTATTCGCTTTACCGACCTGCCCCAACCAGCTCAGAAACGCTTAAATGACAGGGAATCATTGCGTAGAAAAACTCAGCTATCCGGCATTCTGGATGATAGTAAAAATTTTTAGCTCGATGTCTAACCAAGTTAGTTTGCTACTGGCATGCTATCTATAAACGACTGACGTTTAATCAAAACTGACTGCAGGCGTTCCAGGTTTGGATAGTCCTTAACCAGATCAATCGTACCGCCAAATCTCAGGTTAATGTAACCAAGTGCGCAGCCCAGTGCGATATCTGCCAGACTGAAAGTATCATCAACACACCATTTATTATGCCCCAGGTCATTATTTAACGCGGTCAAACCGCGCGTCACCTTATCCATCTGCCTGGCAATAAAAGCTTCATCCTGCTTCTGTTCAGGCTTACGCTGCTCCAGCATTACGGCAACCGCGGCATCGCACACACCATCAGCCAGTGCTTCCCATCGACGTACAGACGATTTGGCCGTATTATCTTTAGGAATCAAGTGCGCCAGGGGTGTACGATTATCCAGGTATTCAGCAATAACGCGAGAATCGTATAAGCTATCATTATCATCACCTAACACCAGTACCGGCACCTTGCCTAGCGGGTTATAAAGCTTCACCGGACAATCCGGGTCAGAGAGAACCACCTCCTCCAGCTTGATATCAATGTGCTTTTCTGCAGCAACAATGCGAATTTTACGGGCGTATGGACTGTTAATTGTATATAAAAGCTTCATGATCTTTACTTTTAATTGGTCATAATGATTGTTTGATAGCATTATAATTCAAACTCTGCTTTACTCACGATAACTATGACGCTATTTAATAAATACTACCCGATCGGGTCGACTGCTTATACAGAACTCGTCGCAACACAAGTGCGGGCTGCGCTGGATGAAGATATAGGCAGCGGCGACCTCACCGCACTGCTGGTACCAGAACAGCAGATGGTCAGCGCTACGATTATCGCGAGGGATAGTGCAATCATCTGCGGCCAGGACTGGGTAAATGCCTGCTTCAAGCTGGTCGATGCCAACGTGCAGATCGAGTGGCTAGCCAAT
This sequence comes from Methylotenera sp., assembly GCA_023259635.1. Lineage (GTDB taxonomy): Bacteria > Pseudomonadota > Gammaproteobacteria > Burkholderiales > Methylophilaceae > Methylotenera. The sequence continues at coordinate 20,514 of JALRGX010000068.1, forward strand.
GAAGGCGACCGTGTACAGCCTGGCCAGTTACTATGCAGAATCTATGGCAAAGCAAGATCCCTGTTAAGTGCAGAGCGCTGCGCACTGAACTTCCTGCAAACGCTATCGGCAACTGCCACCGAAACGCGCAAATATACAGATGCTATAACTGGCACCCAAGCACAGATTCTGGACACACGTAAAACAATCCCGCACCTGAGGCTTGCGCAGAAATATGCCGTAACTGTAGGCGGTGGCTACAACCAGCGTCTGGCACTATACGACGGAATCCTGATTAAAGAGAACCATATCGCCGCCGCCGGCAGCATCAGCAAAGTCATGCAACAGGCATTTGCATTGAATACCGGCAAGAGCATACAGATTGAAGTAGAAAGTCTGGATCAACTGCAGCAGGCATTGGACGCAAATGCAGACAGTATCCTGCTGGACAATTTCAGCAATGAGCTACTGCGTGATGCCGTCAGCATCAACAACGCTGCCGGTAAAAAAGCCGTGCTGGAAGCTTCCGGCGGCATCACCCTGGATAATGTCCGTGCAGTGGCGCTCACTGGCGTTGATCGTATTTCCATTGGCTCCCTGACAAAAAACATACAAGCGATCGACCTCTCAATGCGTATTGATGAGCCACCGCAAACCATTACCTGAAAAACATTCCCAGCATCTCCAAATAAGGCCCCTGCCATGAATAAAACCATAACGCCTATCAAGCCCACCGGTCGCCTTACATTGGGCGACACTCTGCGCATGTTAGTCAACGATGGCATTCTGGATAAAGGGCAGGCAGAAAAACTGTATAAAGATCGCCGGCTGGATAGTTCCAACCTGCATCCACTCGTAGTCATTGGTGAGCAAAAGTGGAAAAATCTTAAGACTCCGCATAATGCACTCACTGTTGAATGGCTATCTTCATGGCTGGCAGAGCATGCCGAACTTGATTTTTATCACATTGATCCACTTAAGCTGGACTTTGGCGATGCAGCACAAATCGTATCCAAAGGTTATGCCGAGCGACTGAAAATCATGCCCATCTCAGTCAAAAACGGTGAAGTAGTCATTGCTACTTCCGAACCTTTTAATGTCGACTGGGTTGCAGATATAGAACGCGTGCTCAATATGAAAATAAAACTGGTTGTTGCCAACCCATTGGAGCTTAACCGTTACCTGCCGGAAATGTATAACCTTGCAAACTCAATGCATGCGGCTAACCTCGCCAAAGCCGGGCAAATTGTCGGAGTGCAGAATTTTGAACAACTGGTAGAACTGGGTAAGGATAAAAACCTGGATGCCAATGAGCAGCATGTGGTGAACATTGTCGACTGGCTGTTTAAATATGCGTTTGAGCAGCGTGCAAGTGACATTCATCTGGAACCCAGGCGCAACATGGGTATCATGCGTTTCAGGATTGACGGCGTACTGCATCAGGTATACCAGATCCCATCCAACATCATGAATGCGATCACCAGTCGCATCAAACTGCTCGGCCGTATGGATATGGTTGAAAAACGCCGCCCACAAGATGGCCGCATTAAAACTTTATCCGCAGAAGGCAGTGAAATCGAGCTCCGCCTTTCTACCATGCCTACTGCATTTGGCGAAAAACTCGTCATGCGTATTTTCTCACCTGATATTTCCAGCAAGGATTTTATCTCACTAGGCTTCTCAAAAGCACAGGCGGCTAAATGGAATACATGGGCAAAAGCCCCGAATGGTATTATTTTGGTGACCGGCCCTACCGGTTCCGGCAAAACTACTACACTCTATTCAACATTGCGTATGCTTGCCTTACCAGAAGTAAACGTATGCACGGTAGAAGACCCGATTGAAATGGTCGAGCCTGCATTCAACCAGATGCAGGTACAGCATAATATCGGGTTGGGTTTTGCAGAAGGCATACGCACCCTGATGCGGCAAGATCCGGATATTATTATGGTGGGCGAAATCCGCGACATAGAAACTGCAGAAATGGCCATTCAGGCTGCACTCACCGGCCACTTGGTATTGTCAACCCTGCATACCAATGACGCCCCTTCAGCAATAACCCGCCTTCTGGACTTGGGTGTGCCTTCTTACCTGATAAATTCTACTGTGCTGGGTATCATGGGACAGCGCTTGGTAAGGACACTGTGCCCAAGCTGTAAAACCCCTGAACCAATAACGCAAGAAGACTGGAATGCACTGGCAGGTACATTCAACATCCCCAAACCTGACCACATTTACAAACCGGTGGGATGCCAGCAGTGCCGTAATACGGGCTTCAAGGGCCGCAGCGGCATTTATGAAATGCTATCCATGACCCGCACATTGAAGAAACTGATCACGCCAGACACCAATCTGATAAAACTTACAAAACAAGCTTATCAGGAAGGCATGCAGCCACTGATTATCAATGGCGCAGAAAAAGTCGCTGCTGGGCTAACCACGATAGAGGAATTATTAAAAGTGGCGCCCCCTCTGGAAATTGAATAAAAGCTATTTTTAAAACATGGTTTTTTTAATATCAACCAACGCTTTTACCGGACACTTAAATTATCAAGCCCGCATTCTTAACTCTTTCATTCCTGACACTTTTATCCTTGACCAATCACGCTCAAACGGTTATCGTGTAGGGTTACCGAATAAATTATTTAATATCAAAAAGATTTATGGCAGAGACATCTCATCCGCATCAAGGCTCCAATCAAATAACTGGCGCAGAAATTGTTATCCGCTGCCTGGAACAAGAAAAAGTTAAATTCGTATTTGGCTATCCAGGCGGTGCAGTTTTACATATCTACGATGCAATTTACAAGCAAGATCATTTCAAACATATTCTTGTACGCCACGAACAGGCTGCAGTGCATGCCGCAGACGCTTACTCGCGCGCTACCGGTGAAGTCGGCGTAGCGCTGGTTACATCCGGCCCGGGCGCTACTAACGCTATTACCGGCATTGCTACGGCCTACATGGACTCAATCCCTATGGTAGTTATTAGCGGCCAGGTACCGGTCGCCGCCATCGGTTTAGATGCCTTCCAGGAAGTCGACATGGTCGGCGTAACTCGCCCCTGTGTAAAACATAACTTCCTGGTAAAAGATGTCAAAGACATTGCATCTACCATGAAAAAAGCCTTTCACATTGCAAGAACCGGTCGCCCGGGCCCTGTAGTTGTTGATATACCCAAAGATATTACGGCAAATCTGGCAGAGTTTGCTTATCCGAGCACCGTGGAGATGCGCTCTTACACCCCGGTAACTAAAGGTCACAGTGGCCAGATTAAAAAAGCCGTGAAATTGCTGCTTGAGGCTGAACGCCCAATGGTTTATACCGGCGGCGGCGTAGTTTTGGGTAATGCTGCAGAATTATTAATAGGGCTTGTGCAAGCACTGGGCTTGCCTGTTACCAATACATTGATGGGCCTGGGCGGTTACCCATCTACAGACAAACAGTTCTTGGGCATGTTAGGCATGCACGGCACTTATGAAGCCAATATGGCTATGCACGAATGCGACGTGCTGCTTGCTGTTGGCGCACGCTTTGATGACCGTGTTATCGGCAACCCGGACCACTTCTACAGCAAGGCACGTACCATAATCCACGTAGATATTGATCCATCATCAATCTCCAAACGCGTGAAAGTGCATGTACCTATCGTAGGTGACGTGAAATCGGTATTGGCTGAAATGAACGATCTTGTTTTGCAGGAAAAACCACAGCAGTCACCTGCACTAAAAGCCTGGTGGAAACAAATTGACGCATGGCGCGGCAAGAAATGCCTGAACTACCTCAATAACAACGGTTTGATTAAACCGCAATATGTGATTGAGAAATTGTGGGAAGTTACAAAAGGTGATGCCTACGTGACTTCTGACGTGGGCCAACACCAGATGTGGGCTGCTCAATATTACAAATTTGACAAACCACGCCGCTGGATTAACTCTGGCGGCCTGGGCACGATGGGTGTCGGCCTGCCTTATGCAATGGGCTGCCAGTTTGCCAACCCGGATGCGCAGGTAGCCTGCATTACAGGTGAAGGCAGCATTCAAATGAATATCCAAGAGCTTTCAACCTGCAAACAATACCATCTGCCGATCAAGGTAATTTTGCTTAACAACCGTTACTTAGGCATGGTGCGCCAATGGCAAGAATTCTTCTATGAGAACCGTTACTCGGAATCCTACATGGAAAGCCTGCCGGACTTTGTAAAACTGGCCGAGTCATATGGTCACGTCGGCATGAAAATCGAAAAACCGGAAGATGTTGAAGGTGCTTTGACTGATGCATTTGCAATGAAAGATCGTTTTGTATTTATGAATTTCATCACAGACCAAAAAGAAAATGTATACCCGATGATTCCAAACGGAAAAGGCCTGTCTGAAATGATTCTGGCGGAGGATCTATAATGCGCCATATTATTTCACTACTGATGGAAAACGAATCTGGTGCATTGTCACGCGTTGCCGGTTTATTCTCTGCACGCGGCTACAACATCGAGTCACTGACAGTTGCACCAACCGAAGACGCAACATTGTCACGCATGACCATTGTCACATCGGGCTCAGAAGACGTGATTGAACAAATCATCAAACAGCTGAACAAGCTGGTAGATGTGGTCAAGGTACTTGACCTGAACGATGGCAAATTTATCGAACGCGAACTGATGCTGGTTAAAGTGAAAGCAACTGGCGCATTCCGCGAGGAAATGAAACGCATGTGCGATATCTTCCGTGGTCGCATCATTGACGTTGCGGACGGCACATTTACCATTGAGCTGACAGGCTCCGGCCACAAGCTGGATGCTTTTATAGACAGCCTCGACAAAGCGGCTATTTTAGAAACCGTTCGCACCGGCGCATCCGGCATAGGGCGCGGCGATAGAATTTTAAAAGTTTAGTAATTAGTGAAACATGAAATGTGAATTGGCGCGGCCTACTATGGTTTAAAACTTTTCACTTCTCACTATTCACTCCCATTTAATTAAAGAAACACTTTTTGGAGCAATTATGAAAGTTTATTACGACAAAGACGCAGATCTTGGTTTAATCAAAGGTAAAAAAGTAACCATCGTAGGTTACGGTTCACAAGGTCACGCGCACGCTGCTAACTTGAAAGACAGCGGTGTAGACGTTACTATCGGCTTACGTAAAGGCGGCAGCTCATGGGCTAAAGCAGTTGCAGCAGGCCACAATGTATTGGAAATCGCAGACGCAACCAAACAAGCCGACGTAGTCATGTTATTGCTGCCTGACGAAAACATGCCTGAAATTTTCCACGCAGAAGTTGCTGCCAATTTAAAACAAGGCGCTGCTTTGGCATTCGCTCACGGCTTCAACATTCACTACAACCAGATCACGCCACGCGCTGATTTGGACGTAATCATGATTGCGCCAAAAGGCCCAGGCCACACTGTACGTTCAGAATACCTGAAAGGCGGCGGCGTACCTTCATTGATCGCTGTTTACCAGGACAAATCAGGCAAAGCTAAAGACATCGCCCTTTCATACGCAGCTGCAAACGGCGGCACTAAAGGCGGCGTTATCGAGACTGACTTCCGTGAAGAAACAGAAACTGACTTGTTCGGCGAACAAGCTGTTCTATGTGGCGGCGCGGTTGAATTGGTTAAAGCTGGCTTCGAAACATTGGTTGAAGCTGGTTACGCACCTGAAATGGCATATTTCGAATGCTTGCATGAACTGAAACTGATTGTTGACTTGATGTACGAAGGCGGCATTGCCAACATGAACTACTGCAGGTATTAACTTTTTTTTATCCTCTCTCACTTTTGCCACGATATTCATATATGGACTCTCTTGATCTAATTCAAAAAAGTCTTTTGCCTTATGTGCCAACACGCTTGGAGCAAATGGTCTAAACAATT
>JALRGX010000140.1 GCA_023259635.1 Methylotenera sp.
GCTACTTGAGATGCAGCAGAAGCTGCCCTACTTTCATTTGATGAAGATGATGCAGCAGCAGCAGCAGCTTGAGCAGCAGCAGCAATTTCTATAGCAAAAAATTCAGCATCATTAACTGCACTCATAGATGCAAAGTTACCTGATCCAAAGACTGAGCCTGTAGCTAAATCAATGGCTCCGCCTGCAAGCGATGCATAACCATAAAGCTCTATATTGGTAGCAGATAAAGTAGCATCATTCAAATCAACGGTTCGACCGGTTAATATTATTTCATCTGAAACATCAACATTTGACTGAATATCGATACTGCCAGTGTAATAAGGTGATGTATCCCGAGTTGTAGGAATTTTTCCATAATAATCAACCGGTGTAGGGTCATACATTGCGATTAAATCTAAATCATTTAAGGGTTTGGTTGCCCCAACAGTTCCATTTAAAGTGATACTTGGCACATCACTATAACCAAGTTGAGAAATTGACCTGAGCGTTAGGCTATGAGTACTAGTTGTTTCATCATTAATTGATCCATTAATTGTGATCGAGGGATTAAGTGATAATAAAATTCGCTCCTCGCCGCTACTACCAACTTGGTTACCTCCAACCACAACATTGCCCGTATAAGTTTGATTTTGATTCGTAGTAATATTGTTGTTAATCTTAATGGTACCTGCAGTTACTGTGAGTGCATAAGGATTGGCTCCGCTGGTTCCGGTATACGTATAAGGATCAGCGCCTATCAAGCCATTGAAGGTTACAGTTTTTGTCGAGGCGTTAATGGTAAGTGAATTATTTTCTCCTGATTGCCCTAGAATTGCACCATCAAAAGTTATATCGCTGTTACTTTTAATTGTCGCCGTCTCATCTAAAGTGATGTTGCCTGATATTTCACTATTCGCTGAGGTGGGCGAATTATAAATTGCACCTGAATTACTAATACCTGTCCCAGCAATAGTTACCGAATTATTTAAATCATATCCATTGATATCCAAGGCCGCGCCTGAAGCAATGGTAATTGCTCCTGTTCCATCACCTAATGCCCAATCATTTACAGTTTTAATCAGGCCTTCATTGATTGAAATGTCACCGGTAAAGTTTGTGTTTGCTTGATTGATGATTAAACTATTGTTGCCTGCTTTAATTAAATCTCCAGCACCTGATAAGCTACCTGAAAAGGTTTGATCTCCAGAGGTGTTTACCTTTAAAGTGCCGGTATTAGCAATATTTGATGCATAATTCCCTGTACCAAGAAGTCCTGTAATTTGAAGGGTTCCTGCAATGATTTGGGTGTTACCTGTGTAATCATTCGCAGCTGAACTTAAGGTAAAGGTGCCACTGCCTGTTTTATTGATAGATCCAGTTCCTGAAATTTTACTGGATAATGTATAACCTGAGTCAGTATTCAGTGTTAATGTGCCTGAGTTGTTAATCACACTATTCATGCTACCGACCGTATCGGCATTTAAAGTAACTGAGTCAGAGCTTCCTAGCGTAACCGCAGCAACATTACTTCCATCAGGCAATGCTGCGCCTGCCCAGTTGTTAGCATTGGACCATAATGAATCACCGCCGGAGCCAGTCCAAGCAACTGAGCTTAACTGTGCAATGGTTGCAGTGCCTGTTTGACCGGTTGCAATACTATAGTTATCCGCATCACCGGTGCCATCTGCAATTGAGATAGAGTTCACGGTCACCGTTTGTGAACCTACGTTACGTGAAGCAAAGGTTGCTGCTGGTGAGTAGGATAACGTTTCATCGCCCACGGTTCCGCTTACACTTAGTGTTACATCCGCTACCGCATCGCCGTCGTAGGTCTTATTCGAGTAAGCAATAGAATCGACGGATAAGGATTTTTTATTGACGGTTAGTGCACCGTTTATATAACTGACCAAAAACCCAGAATTTAAAGTTCCACCACTAGATCTTATCGTATAACTTCCAGCGTCAGGAATGTTATCTGAAAAAGTTGTCAGTGTATTATTTGAGTAAAGCCCAAAGGTTGGGTTAGCACTAAAAAGAGTGTCAAGGTTTGAGCTACTTAATGAGAATAAACTAGAATCGCTTAAAAAATTACTTAGGTCGATGCTGGTCCCATAAGTCAAATCTGCCCAGTCATTAATAGTGAACGTAACCTCAGTAAGATTCGATGTATAGCTATACGCATTTATAGCCGCCATCGCATCTAAAGTGGGCGGTGCAGAACTATTGCTCCAGATATTGCTTGTACTAAAAGGGGAATAATTACTTACCGTATTCATATCGCTTAAGTATGAGGAATTTGTGACATGATAATTACTGTCATTTGCACCTGAAGGATTATTCGCTTTTGAGTTCCAATAACTATCAATAACCGTAAGGTCGGCAGTATTACCGCCAAGCGAACGCATTCCTCCTACAAGCCCACCCCTTGCAGAGCTACTGCTGTAATTTGTAACCGTTCCGGAATTATAGCTTCCTTGTATTGTTAAATTACCTTGCACCTCACCAACTAACCCACCTATAAAGATATTTCCAGTAACTGTGCCTATGTTATAACTATCGTAGATGTAACTCATGGTATTGCTATTTTTCTGGCCGATCAACCCACCTATCATGTATCTACCTGCCGTAGATTCAATTGTGCCAGTATTCCAGCTACGACGAATTTCGTTGCCACCCTTATCCATGCCAAATATGCCGCCAAACCACTGGTTATTCGTCCACGAAGAGGTAATATTTCCAATATTGGAGCTATCTAAAACCTTCACGCCAGTTGCTTCACCGACAAGCCCCCCTAAGTTATTCCCGCCCTGAGTGACATTTATAGCGTTATAACTGTTACGAATTACTAGCCCAGCTTGTCCAATCCCCGCAAAGCCGCCACAATTGCTATAACAATATTTCGTCCCCGATAAACCGAGATTTTGGATTGTTCCAGCGGCTGTAGAGAAAAAACTATTATTAGTTCCAGAAAGATTATTGATACTGTGGCCTAAGCCATCCAACGTGCCAGAACTACCAAGAATCGCTGAGGCCCACGTATCAACAGAATTAATATTCGCCCCAAGTACAAAATTACCTGAAACCGTCCCAGTTATGTTTGATAGAAGGTCCGCTTTGGAGGTTATGCTATAAAAGGATTGTTCAGTACCATCATAACCTTGCTTGGTTACTAATCGACCAGTTCCCGAAGGAAGATTTATGGATGCGGTAAATAAACTGGTGCTGGGACTCCTAGCTATTGAATAAAAACTGGTATTACCAGACGCAGGAGAAGCCTGTCCGTATTTGAGCTGTAAACGACTTCCGGCTCCTGTTCCTGTAGCAGTAATACTCTCGTTAATGAAGATAGGGCCCATGGCGTTCAACGTTAATTGAGTGTCGGCGCTCCATGAGATGGAGTCATTAATTAGAATGAGGCCTTTCGCAGAGTCACTCGATGTGCCATTAGTACTTAAAATCTCAACATTGGTAGTAGCAAGTTGAGTTGAAATTGTATTGCCAGTGGTATTTCCGCCCGATGCTGCCACAGTAAAATCAGCGGGGTCTAATAACCACAAGCCCTCTCGGCCTCCATTTGCCGTAGTATCTACAAGGATATCATTAGCTTTTAAATTATATCCTGAGGTTTCAATCTGTCCGCCGTTGCCACCATAAAATCCACCGTGGGCTATAAAATTACCTCCTACAAAAGTTTCTGAGAGTGGGTCATGAATATCAGACCAGACAACAATTTTTCCTCCATCGCCAAATTGAACCGCACTGGCATCAAGATAAGCCCCTGCATCAATCGACGTGTAGGTCGCCTGCCGAGTTCCACTTTGACCCTGCCAATCTCCACCAATTAGGATGCTGCCACCTCCCGTGCCACCTGTGGCATTTAACTTACTCAGTGAAGCCACTTTAACCTCTTGGCCCGTTAGGCTGATGTTGCCAGCTTGGAAATTTTCTTGACTAACATCAATCACGCCATTGTTATAGGTCCCGCCGAGTGCACCCGCATCCATCGCCACATTGGTAGCTTTGACTAAACCTGTATTGGTAACGAGCCGCACCGTGCCATTATCCGACACCATCATGTTGGCACTTTGAGGCAGCTTAATGGTTTGATCAACAATCGATTGCATCGCATCAGCTTTAAAGACAATGTTGCCTTGCGCGTTGATCGTGCCCTGATTATCAATCAGGTTTGCCACTTGGCTAGCATCAAGTTCAACGCCAATGCTTTCATTTTGAGTGATGGCAAGCTTAACTTTATCACCTGAGGCGATGACCACATCACCCTTGTTAGCAGTGATATCACCCAGGTTAGTAAAGCGCGGGGTAACCATCGCGACCTGATCACCGATGATGGAACCTGCATTAATGATCTCACCATTCAAGTCAGTTTGATTAAATAAAAAATGTTGGCTTAAAAAATCTTCATTCGACATCGACTGGGTACTTGCTATTAACGAACCAACATTGACCCTCGCGCCAGCACCAAAATAAACACCGCTTGGGTTAAGTAAAAAAACTTGGCCGTTAGATGTAAGGCTGCCTAATATGGAGGAAGGAATAGCGCTCGTAACTCGATTGAGTGTGCTCGAGGATGCATTGGGTTGCTGGAACACAACTGCTGCATCTTTACCGATGTTAAAACTGTTCCAATTAATAATGCCCTGCTGCGTGCTTTGAATAATTTTGAGTTGATTTTGTTTAGATTCAATGTTGATGTTGCCATTGACGATTTTAGCTCCAGTCGGCAACTCTACATCATTGGTATTAGCCCTTACAAGGTTACTGAAAAGTGAACTGGAAGTAAGAATCGAAACCGTGAGGAGTAGGCCAAAACCACCTTGTCTTTGAAGGGTGGGAATGACGTCCCTAAAACTACGATTAGCTTTGATGCAAGGCTTTATCATAGTTTGATGCTCTTCTTAATCGATTCATCACATAAAGCCCTGATATATTAAAAAGTTTTTGTAATACTGATCCAGCCACGTGTGCCCCAATCAGTTCCATCGTTATCTTTACTGCTCGAGTCTTCACCTTTGTTGTTGCCAATTTTTGTTGCTAACATGGCATCGACCGAAACAGTCTCAAACGCTTGATACAGTATACCCACTCCTGCACCTTTTAGTTGATATTTATTAGGATTGCCAGTGGAACTATTCCAGTTAGCCCAGGTGTCAGCGTACTGGTAAATTTGCCCCCAATCATAAAAAACCTTGGCTGTGAAAAAGGGGTTAAATGCATGCCTTAGTTCAGCCTGAATCATAAGCCCATGATCGCCGTTTGCCTCTGAGGTAGGGTAAGCTCTCACCCCAGTGGCGCCACCCAAGCTCATTTTTTCAGCAGAGTCGAGATTATTATTAAAGGCGTATTGACCTGTAAGTGTGAGCCACAAGCTATCCTGATCCGTGATGCGCTGGATACGAATGTAGCTTGCACTGATTTTTTCAAAGCTACCGTTGGTTTGGGCGGTCGTGCTATCACTGCTGTAATCCGATGGAGTCCCCGATAAGTCAAGACGACCGACGATAGTTGATAACGATGCAATATTAATGCCCCCCGAAGCAAAGCCATCTTGGAAGGCGGCATCCAGGGTTGCGGTCCAGGCTTTAATATTTTTATCGGAAGTCTCAGCGCCAGATGCAAAGTTGTAGTAGGTTCGATAAGCATAACTGGCGGTGCCTGACAATTGAAATGTACCTTGACGCCACAAGTTTCGTGTAATCGAACCTGAGTGGGTCTCGCTGTCGCCGTAACCATTAAGTGATGCATAGGGAGTACCTAAATCATAATCGAGTGTTGAGTAGTTGTAACTGACCTTGGTGCTGTCATTAAATAAGGGGTAGGATATACCAGCACCCCAATAATTAATTTCGGTGGTTGCCAAATACATAAAGTTAAATTTTTCACCCTGCTTTAATGGACTGTTGATATCTAACATCAATAAGCCTCGCTCATAGCCCGTGCTTCGGCTGCCATGGTTATCAACTAATAAGCTGCCGCTGAAATAAGGCGTGTTGGTCGTTTTCACAACAATATCGCTCTCACCCACTTCCATCCCAGGCTTGAGGGTCATGGTAGAAAAAATGCCTGCCACGCTATTTAAATCCTGAATGCTGTAATCGAGATCTTTAATTTTAATGGGCTCACCTTGCTTCTGATTTCTCTCGATGAAAGCAACAATACGTTCGCGAGGAAAACGTGGCTCCTCATCCGATTCATGCACAATTGAGCCTACCTTGGCCTCAAAAATATCGATCACTAAAACGTTGTCAGCAAAATCTTGATCTGCATAAATGACTGACGCCCAAAATCCTTGTTGACGGTAGTAATCACCAATGAGTAAACGAATAGTTTCAAGGTCGGTCATGCTAAGCTTTTGATTTTTATAAGGCGCTAGCAAAAAGGATAAGGCCTCCGTTGTAATCACTTCGTTGCCAATAAAATCAAAATCTTTAATTAAGATGCGAGGCCCTGTATCAACAGCTTTTTGTTCATCAGGTTTGTCTTTGTCAAACTCTTGGGGAAGATTTTTAGGGGCTTTAGGTAGGGTTCGCTCAATAGTCCCAGCATCGGGAGGTGATCCCGCATAAAGCAGGTGTGGTAGAGCAACACACATCAGGATGATGGACGCAATAAGACAACGAAAAATTTGAGACCGTTGACGCATATTTGCTACTTATAAAAGTTAATAAACTTTTTCAAAAGTAGACAAGGTACACGCCTAAATGGGACGTAAGAAAAAGTGGATTGTATTATAACGAAAATTATTATTTAAAACAACAAGTTAGTTATTTTTAGAGGATATAAAAAAACCCCATCATGATGATGAGGTTTTTAAATT
>JALRGX010000123.1 GCA_023259635.1 Methylotenera sp.
CAAGCTGGGTCAGCCATATCATGACCCAGCGCCATTTGGTGAAGAACCCGAACGTGCTGCGCGGATAGATCTTTTCCGCAGCAGCGTAGAGATTGATTACAGTAGCCTCAGGTTGCGCATTTTCTATGTTTGTTGCTCCGTTCGAGTCCTGCTTGTTACTCATGCGCTTCCACCTGTTTTGATTATTTAGAATCGTTGTTAGACAAACCCCATACATAAGAAGCTAACACATGAATTTGCTCAGGTGTAAATTTAGCGCCTTGTGCCGGCATTTGATTGGTTTTGCCTTCATTAATGCGTTTAATGATAGCTTCCTCACCTGCACCATGCAACCAGATGTTATCTGTCAGGTTAGGTGCGCCGATAGACTGGCTACCCGTGCCATCAGCACCGTGGCAAGCTGCACAAATCGCAAACTTCTCTTTGCCTGCAGCTGCACGTTCGGCATCATGCGCGCTATTGGAAAGGCTCAGCACATAATTGGCAACGTTTTTGACATCATTCTCATCGCCTACTGCTGCTGCCATAGGCGGCATCATGCCCATGCGGCCATTGGTAATAGTTTCTACGATATATTCTGGAGTACCGGTACCTAACCAGTCTTTATCAGTCAGGTTAGGGAAGCCGCGGCTACCACGGGCATCTGAACCATGGCATTGCGCACAGTTATTCATAAAGATACGCTCGCCGATGGCCTTGGCTTCTGGATTTGTTGCTAACTCCTCAATTGGCATTGCTGCAAATTTGGCATACAACGGTGCAATTGATTTGTTAGCAGCTTCCATTTCTTCTTCATACTGCTTCACTTGCGTCCACCCAAGCTTGCCTGCATAAGTACCGATTGCCGGGTATGCTGCAAAGTAGAACAGTGCGAATAAGATTGTGATGATGAACATCCATACCCACCAGCGTGGCAGGGGGTTGTTCATTTCACGCAGGGTTTCATCCCATACATGGCCGTTGGTGTTATCGCCACTCGGGCTGGCTGCTTTAATCTTGCTAGTTAGCCACAACAGTAAAGCGCAGCCGATGATGCCTCCCACTGATATTACAGTGATGAATATCGGCCAAAAACTACTGGTAAAGTCGCTCATTTTATTTTCCTCTAAACTTCTTAAGTAAATTTAACTTGGATGAAGTTTTAACTAGTGTTTTATTTAGTCTTGTAAACTTTAATCATTCGTAAAGGGCAGGTTGGCTGCATCTTTAAAATCAGATGTTTTGCGGCGCTTCCAAGCCCAAACTATGATGCCAACGAATATTACAAAGCTGGCAACGGTAGCAAGGATACGGAGTGTATTGATATCCATTTGCTTCTCCTCAAGTTATTTCAAGTGCGTACCTAGAACTTGCAAGTAAGCAATTACAGCGTCAAGTTCTGTTTTACCAGTAGCCTCAGTTTCTGCGCCAGCGATTTGCTCATCGGTATATGGCACACCAACCTTACGCAATGCGCGCATATTAGGCGCCAATGACGCAGCATCTACCGGCGTTTTTTCCAGCCATGGATATGCAGGCATGATGGACTCCGGTACCAGGTCACGCGGGTTGATCAGGTGAATGCGTTGCCATTCATCGCTGTATTTTCCGCCTACACGAGCCAAATCAGGGCCAGTACGTTTGCTGCCCCATTGGAACGGGTGATCATAAACAGATTCACCGGCTACTGAGTAGTGACCATAACGCAATGTTTCAGCACGGAATGGACGAATCATTTGTGAATGGCAGTTATAGCAGCCCTCACGAATGTAAATATCACGCCCGGCCAATTGCACTGCTGTGTATGGCTGCAAGCCTGTAATAGGTTCAGTGGTTGATTTTTGAAAGAATAGCGGGACGATTTCCACTAGGCCACCAAAAGCTACCACTACCAGAATCAGCACAATCATCAGAAAGTTGCTGGTCTCAATTTTTTCATGGCTGAAGCCAGTGTTTTTATCTTGATTTGACATGATGATTTCCCTTAAGCGTGAGCTGCAACTGGTGGAATAGTCGCAATTGCGGCTTTGCCGCTAGATGCAGTTTTAAGCACATTCCATAGCATGATGATCATGCCGCTTAGATAGAGCAGGCCACCTAATGTACGGATGATGTAGTATGGATGTTTTGCTTTAACGCTTTCCACAAAAGTATATGTCAATGTACCGTCAGCGTTGATAGCACGCCACATCAGGCCTTCCATCACGCCTGAAATCCACAATGCTGCGATATACAGAACGATACCGATTGTCGCCATCCAGAAGTGCAGTTCGATAGCCTTGATGCTGTGCATCTGTTTTTGACCGAACAGGCGAGGTACCATGTAATAGAGTGAACCCATAGAAACCAGACCAACCCAGCCTAAAGCACCTGAGTGAACGTGACCAACAGTCCAGTCTGTGTAGTGTGAAAGTGAGTTAACGGTTTTAATTGCCATCATTGGGCCTTCAAATGTACTCATGCCGTAGAAAGACAATGAAACGATCAGGAAGCGCAAG
The DNA here is from genome assembly GCA_023259635.1 of Methylotenera sp. GTDB lineage: Bacteria > Pseudomonadota > Gammaproteobacteria > Burkholderiales > Methylophilaceae > Methylotenera. Next base: position 2,478 of record JALRGX010000123.1, read on the forward strand.
ATAGGGTCTGTACGCAATTTGTGCCATGCGCCAGACAAGGTCATCATACCGTTGATCATACCGCCCCAGCTTGGAGCTAACAGAACAAGTGAGAATGCCATACCTAAAGATTGGGTCCAGTCAGGTAAAGCTGTGTAGTGCAAGTGGTGAGGACCCGCCCACATGTAAGTGAAGATCAAAGCCCAGAAGTGCACAATAGACAAACTGTATGAATAAACCGGGCGGTCAGCCTGTTTTGGTACGAAGTAGTACATCATGCCCAGGAAGCCAGCTGTCAGGAAGAAGCCTACAGCATTGTGGCCATACCACCATTGCACCATGGCATCCTGTACGCCTGCGTATGCTGAGTATGATTTCATAAAGCTTGCCGGCATTGCTGCACTGTTAACAATGTGTAGCAGTGCTACAGCAATTATGAAGGCACCGAAGAACCAGTTTGCAACATAAATGTGTTTAACACGGCGGATGCCGATAGTACCGAAGAACACAATTGCGTAAGCAACCCACACTACAGCAATCAGTAAATCGATTGGCCATTCCAACTCTGCGTATTCCTTACCTTGTGTAAAACCTAAAGGTAAAGAAACAGCTGCGGCCACAATTACTGCCTGCCAGCCCCAGAATGTAAAGCTTGCCAGTTTTGGCATGAATAACGCGGTGTGACAGGTACGCTGTACTACATAGTAAGAGGTGGCAAATAATGTGCAGCCACCAAATGCAAAAATTACTGCATTGGTATGTAATGGACGTAAACGGCCGAAGCTGGTCCAAGGTAAGCCAAGGTTGAGTTCTGGCCAGACGAGTTGAGAGGCGATAATCACACCTACCAACATGCCTACCACACCCCAAACTACGGCCATGATAGAAAATTGCCGTACAACCCCATCATTGTACGTCATCGATTGTGTATTCGAGACTTGCATTTAGTTCTCCCCAAAGTGCCTATTAAAAATTTACTGCTAGTTTCACATGTGACATTTTGTCGCACGAACCCGGACCGAGATTTGATGCAAATCAATTACTTTGTATTAAAGAGGTGTAAAGCGGGTTCTGCACCTGCTTTAATCAAGTAATGGTGATTGCATCCATTTAATAAACCATGAATGTGCCTAGTTAAAAATCTAGTAAACTTTAAACTATATGAAAGTATTGAATACTATTTGGCTTACTTGTCTGGCAGTTTGTCTGTTAGTGCTGTGCGCCTGCAATCGATCAGATGCAAACCAGCAACTCAAACAAACCGTACCTATTCGTTTTGCTTTGGCGCAGATGCCACTTAATTTAGATCCCCGTTATGCTACAGATGCGGCTTCCGAGCGGGTCAACCGTCTGATTTATCAATCATTGGTAGATTTTGATGCAACTTCCAATCCTGTTCCTAAGTTAGCAACTTGGCTGATGGTAAGTCCTAGAGAATATCATTTCAGCCTGAAACAACCACTTGCCAACTTCCATCATCACAAACCACTCACTGCTTATGATGTTAAAGCTACCTATGATTCGATTATCACGCTTAAAGATTCGCCGCAAACGTCAGAATACTCTAATATTTCTTCAATTCAAGTAAAAAATGAAACCTTGGTAATTTTCCAATTAAAACAGCCGGATACACATTTTGCATCCAAGTTAATCATAGGTATATTGCCAAAAGATGACATAGAGAAGAAACATGACTTTACACATCATCCGATCGGCAGTGGCCCGCTGGCTTTTGAGCATTGGCAAAATAAACTTGCACTAAAAAGAGTGCGTGACGGGCAGCTGATACTTTTTACCGAAGTTAAAGATCCTACCGTGCGTGTGCTGAAATTGCTGCGAGGTGAAACTGATTTGCTGCAGGGTGACTTACAGCCGGAATTGGTCAGTTACCTGCAAACAAAACCTGATATCACGGTTAAAACTGTTGCAGGGGTTAATTTCTCTTATCTCGGTTTGAATATGCAAGACCCGCTGCTCAGGCAGCGCAAGGTGCGGATGGCGATTGCCCATGCGATTGACCGCCAGTCAATTATTGATAAAGTAATGTTAAAAAGTACACGGGCTGCAGGAGCTATATTGCCGCCCGAACACTATACCAATGCAGGAGTGGCGCTGCCTGCTTATGCATATAATCCAGGGCTGTCTAAACAACTGCTTCTGGAGGCAGGCGTGCAATTGCCGCTTAAACTGGTATACAAAACATCTACAGATGCGCAGCGTGTAAGGCTCGCTACAATATTACAGGCGCAAATGGCAAAAGCCGGCATGAATCTGGAGATACGCAGCCTGGACTGGGGTACGTTTTTTGAAGAAGTTAAAAAAGGCAATTTTCAATTATTCGGGCTGACCTGGGTGGGGATTAAAACACCTGACATCTATGCCAAAGCTTTCGGTTCGCAGCAGTTTCCACCTAACGGCTTTAATCGAGGCCATTACGCGGATGCAGAACTGGATGCGATGCTATTGGCGGAGGATTGGCCAGCGGTAACAGCACGCATTCAGGCGCAGTTGCCGTATATTCCATTGTGGTATGAAGCACAATTTGCTGCTTTTGATAAAAATATTACGAATTACGCCCCGAAACCTGATGGAAACTGGGATGATTTAGCGACAATTAAAAGGTCGGCTACAATAAGCAACCATGCACATTGAAATTTCTATTCCAGCCCAGATGCTGACACTGCTTGATGATCTCGGCAGGGTTAAAGCCAAGTACAGTATATCAACAGCGGTTAATGGTGCCGGCTGCGAGAAGGACAGCGGCTGTACGCCGCTGGGTAAGCATGTCATTCGTGCCAAAATCGGTGCAGGTGCGCTTTTAAACACTGTTTTTGTCGGGCGTCGGCCTACAGGCGAGATTTTGTCACCTGAACTGGCAGCACAATATCCGGAGCGCGACTGGATCCTGACACGTATTTTGTGGCTGTCCGGTACTGAAGTTGGCAAGAATCGTCTGGGAAATGTAGATAGCATGCAGCGCTATATCTATATTCACGGCACGCCGGATACTGAACCGATGGGGCAACCTTGCTCTCATGGCTGCGTGCGTATGCGCAATCAGGATTTGGTTGAACTGTTCGATCTTGTCGAGGTTGATACGCCTGTGTCAATCAGCGCAAATTAGCCTTATGTTTTTACTGCATCGTTCCGCTCGTTTCTTCACGGTAGTTTTTGGAGTCTTGCTGCTGACGTTTCTACTGATTCACTTGGTGCCTGGTGATCCTGTTGAAGTGATGCTAGGGGAATCTGCCAGCAGCGCGGACCGTGAAGCGCTGCGGGCTGAATTGGGTTTAAATCAGCCTTTATTGCAGCAGTTCGGAATCTATCTGAATAAACTGGCACATGGGGATTTTGGAAACTCCATTCATACCAGGACACCGATTGCGGAGTTGATCAAAACACGTTATCCGACAACCCTCAGATTGGCGATGCTGTCCTTGTGCATTGGTCTGTTTGTTGGCATTCCGCTTGGTATTTATAGTGCGCTCAAGTCCGGGCGCTGGCAGGATATACTGGTGACAATAGTCTCGGTTCGCATATCCGCGGTGCCGGCTTTCTGGCTGGGGCCGGTGCTGATGTTGATATTTGCCGTATGGCTGGGCTGGCTGCCGGTGAGCGGCATGGAGTCCAATACATCGATTATTTTGCCTGCGCTTACCTTGGGTTTTGGTTTGAGTGCGATTCTTACCCGTATGACGCGAACCAGTTTGCTGGAAGTGTTAAATGAAGATTATATCCGTACCGCCCGTGCCAAGGGTCTGAGTGAGCGTGTGGTGATTCTGCGCCACGCAATGCGTGCAGCATTGTTGCCGATTATTACAATAGTGGGTTTGCAGATGGGGAGCTTGCTTGCAGGTGCGGTGATTACCGAGACGATATTCAGTTGGGATGGCATTGGCCGTTTGTTGGTGGAAAGTATTGAAAGGCGTGATTATCCGGTGACGCAGGCATGCGTGCTGATCGTGGCTTTAAGTTACGTGGCAGTGAATTTATTTACTGATGTAATGTATAGGCTGGCTGATCCCAGGGTGCGGATGACCTGAATATGAGGCTATTTTCATACGCTATTTTGGGGTTGTGGGTACTGGCAGTAGTCGCCGGTTATCTGTTTCAACTGGATCCAAATACAATAAACCTGAATGTTATTTTGCAGGGGCCGACTACGCAGTATTGGTTCGGGGCGGATGACTTGGGGCGTGATATTCTGGCACGCGTTCTAAGCGGTGTGGAAATGTCTGTGTTGGTTGCATGTATTGTTACGATAGTTACGATGATTTTCGGCGTGCTAGTTGGCATGCTGGCAGGATTTTATGGTGGCAGGGTAGATTCGGTGTTGATGCAGGTGACCGATATTTTTCTGGCATTTCCCGGTATTCTGCTGGCAATCGCTTTTGCTGCTGTGCTCGGGCCTGGGTTAGGCAACTTGATATTGGCGTTATCCTTAACCGGTTGGGTGAGCTATGCACGTTTAACGCGCGGGCAAACCATCAGCTTGCGTAGCCGTCAACATGTGCTGGCGGCTGAGTCTTTAGGTGCTGGCGTCCCACGTTTGTTGTTCAGGCATATCTTGCCGTTAATGACTTCTGTGCTGGTAGTTGAAGCCGCCTATAGTCTTGCCAGTGTCATGATTGCTGAAGCCAGCCTGTCATTTTTAGGGTTGGGCATACAGGCGCCAGATGCATCATGGGGTGCTATGCTGCGCGATGCCGTCAGGTTTATGCTGGTGGCGCCGCATTATGTATTAATTGTGGGGGCGTGCTTGATGAGTCTGATTTTGGCAATCAACTTGGCTGGCGATTATTTAAGAGATAAGTTGGACGTAAAAAGGGAGATGGAATGAGTTTAGGTCCGGTAATGATAGATGTAGTTGGCACGGAACTGACTGCTGATGATATTCGCCGTTTACAGCATCCGTTAGTCGGCGGCGTGATTCTGTTTAAACGTAACTATGAGAATAACACGCAATTGAAAGCGCTTACGGCAAGTATTCATGAGGTACGTCAGCCACCCTTGCTGATAGCGGTGGATCACGAAGGTGGGCGTGTGCAGCGTTTCAGGGATGGGTTTACCAAGATTCCGCCTATGCGCGAGTTTGGCAAGATTTGGGACAAAAATCCTAAAAAAGCTAAAGAGCTTGCGACGGAAGCTGGCTGGGTTCTGGGTGCTGAATTACGTGCGCACGGGGTTGATTTCAGTTTTACACCAGTGCTGGATATGGATTATGGCGATAGCCTGGTCATAGGTGATCGCGCCTTCCATTTGCATGCGCAGGCGATTAGTGATCTGGCATTTGCATTGATGCAGGGGCTAAAAAAGGCCGGGATGGCGGCAGTTGGCAAGCACTTTCCCGGGCATGGCTTTGTGGTGGCGGATTCTCATGTAAGTATGCCGGTGGATGACCGCGAGTTCGACCAGATAGCACAGAATGATATGCAGCCGTTCCGAATGCTGATAGATGATGGTATTCCCGCCATTATGCCGGCGCATGTTATTTATTCTAAAGTTGATGATAAGCCCGCCGGTTTTTCATCACGCTGGTTGCAGAAGGTTCTGCGTGAGCGCCTAGGTTTTAACGGCGTGATATTCAGCGATGATTTGAGTATGGAGGCCGCAACGGCAGGCGGGGATGTGACGACGCGTGCATTGGCTGCACTGACCGCAGGCTGCGATATGGTGTTGTTATGCAACCAGCCGGCAATGGCGGATGAGCTGCTGGCAAATCTTAAGTGGCAGATGTCGGCACAGAGTTTGAGCCGCTTGGCGCGTATGCATGGCCATAAACATCCCCCGAGTATGAATGCGCTGCATGAGAGCGCAGAGTTTGTAGCTGCGGTGCATCAGGTGGCGCAGGTGGGTATGGTGGAAGGTGAGTTGTTTACCTAAAAGTCCTTACTAAGATTGTGCTTGAAACTTATCGCTTTAACCGCTATCTTACGTTATGTAGTTCTTATAACTTTGAGGAAATATTAATGTTTGACAATACCCCAGTTTTAGGCCGCTCAGAATCGGCTTTAGAAGCTACCAATAAAGTTTTACGCAATACCTATGCGTTATTGGGTCTAACCATGATTCCAACTGTGATCGGCGCATTTATCGGTATGAGCCTGAATTTTGCATTTGCGCAGCAGCATCCGATCATTTTTGCGGTAGGCGCACTTGCCGTGATGTATGGCCTGTTTGCAGCAATTGCCGCAAACCGTAATAGCAGCGTAGGCGTAGTGTTGTTGCTAGGTTTGACTTTTTTAATGGGCTTAATGTTAGGACCAATTTTGCAGTTGGCGTTACATTTGAGTAATGGCGCACAAATTGTAGGTCTGGCTGCTGCCGGTACCGGGATCATTCTTTTTAGTCTGGCTAGCTTTGCTGCAGCAAGTAAAAAAGATTTCAGCTTCATGAGCAAATTTTTGCTGATCGGTATTATCTTGTTGATCGTTGCATCACTGGCAAATATCTTTCTGCAAATCCCTGCTATGACACTGGCCCTTTCCGGTGTGGGCGTGATTTTATTCTCTGGTTTTATTCTGTATGACGTGAGCCGTATCGTGAATGGTGGTGAAACCAATTACATCATGGCAACATTAAGTTTATATGTAAGCATCTATAACTTGTTCACAAGCCTGTTGCAATTGCTGATGGGATTGATGGGCAGTGATGATTAATTTGTAATCATCATGCAATAAAAAAGCTCGCCTAAGCGAGCTTTTTTATTGCCCGTTTTCTTCTGTAGCTGTTTTGTTTTTCTTTCTTCGCACGGAAAAGAAGCTGGATAATAGTGCAGCACACTCCGTTGCCAATAAGCCGCCTGAAATTTCTGTGTGGTGGTTAAGTTTAGGTTCAGCCATTAAATTTACCACACTGCCGCAGGCCCCGGTTTTAGGGTCGCTTGCGCCATAAACCAGTCTTGCGATACGCGCATGCTGGATGGCGCCACTGCACATCGCGCACGGTTCCAATGTGACATATAGCGTACAACCAACCAGGCGGTAATTGCCCAAATGCCGGGCAGCATCGCGCATGGCGCGAATCTCCGCATGTGCAGTCGGGTCGTGTGTGGTGATTGGTGCATTGCTGCCGCGTCCTATAATTTCACCATCCTTTACTACAATTGCACCAACAGGCACTTCACCTGCAGCTGCGGCCTGCTGTGCCAGATCTAAAGCGATCTGCATGAATTCGATATCGGTCATAGGGTATGAAAAAGTGTTGGTTTCAGTTGGTGTTTATACATCAGACGATTGCTTTTGACTCCAGCGGATCAGTACGTAGATTACCCCCAGCACAAATGCGCCGCTTACCCAGATGCCGACCTCTTCGAAGCTTGGGGTTGCATCCTGTACCGGCATGACGATGAGTTTGCGCAGAAATAGAACCAGTACGACCTCGATGAAGGTTTCGACTAAAAGCTTGCTGCCTTGCAGGTAGCGTATTTCCGCCGAGATGAGCGCAGAAATTGACCATAACAGCATCAGTGTACCAAGTGCGTGTATAAACCCGTGGACCAGGTTATGGGCATAGGCAGCAGCCTGCACATCTTTAAAAAACAGCCAGGTAAACATGATGACCGAGGTAGCGAGTGCCAGGCCAATAATAATGTGTGCCAAGCCATTGAGCCAGAGCATGGCTTTTACTGCTATTTTGTTCAGGGGGGCAAATTCAACAGGTAATTCATTTTGTGTCATTGGAATAGCCTTGGTTTTTATCGTCATATTTTCAGTCAAAATTCATCAGTTGGTGGAGTTTAAAGTAAAACATCTTCTAATTTTAGGTGTTGTAATTCTTTTATAAGCCATTGTTGTGCTTTACCGCCATTGCTGCGCCATGCCAGAAAGCTCGTGGCTTCGGGTTTGGGTTCAGCTACCGGTTTGATGATGAGCATTCCCTTGGCTGCATATTGTTCCGCCAGCCTTTTTGGTAAATAACCTACGCCTAAACCTGCGATTTGCGCTTGCAGCTTTGCCATCATATCTGGCACGGTCAGTACGTCTTGCCCGGATAGGATGCCGGAAGTGCGCGGTGCCAGATTTCTTGAACTGTCAGCCGCTGAAACCGAGCGGTAGCGTATGATATCCTGATTCTGCAATGGTTCCGGCAGCTTGGCAAGTGGATGCTGCGGCGCGACTGCATAATGGAACTCCAAAGTACCTATGGCGCGTGCAATATAGCCTGTTCCAGGAGGCGCATCGCCCGGCGCCCCCAGGGAAATATCGGCGCGGCCGCTCAGCAAGGCATCCCAGCTGCCTCCATATACTTCCTGTAGCAGTTTCAGTCGGGTGCCAAAATTTTGCTGATAGAATTTTTCCAGTATCGGGTAAATAGAAGCGATGTTGAATAAATCACTTACAGCAATTGTTAACTCCGTTTCAATGCCGCTGGCAACACGTTTGACCCGCATTTCAAGCTCATTGGCGGCATTCAGCAGGTTGCGGCCTTCACGCAGTAGCTCGGCACCGGCGGAGGTAAGCTCGGCGCGGTGACCGCTGCGATTAAATAACGTGACACCTAAATCACTTTCCAGTTTTCGAACAGTGTAGGTAATAGCTGACGGCACGCGGAACAGAGATTCGGCTGCTGCGGCAAAGCTACCTTCACGTGCAATTGCATCCAGTACTTCCAGTGACTCCAGTGAAAGTTTCATGCCCATAATCAGATCATCAGTTTTTTTGAATGAAATATGCAAAACAATTTGCTATTAGTATATTTGCATTAGGAATAATATGCTTGAAATTATTCAGTCATCTTGAATGAGAGGGGTTGAAAATGCAAAATTTACAAGTCAGAAAAAGCGGTGACCGCGGCTATGCCAATCATGGCTGGTTGGAAAGTTATCATTCATTCTCATTTGCAGAATACTATGATCGTAAGCATATGCATTTTTCAGTATTGCGCGTAATTAATGATGATGTGATTGCACCAGGGCAAGGTTTTGGTATGCATCCGCATCGCGACATGGAGATTGTTACTTATATGCTGCAAGGTGAATTGCAGCATAAGGATAGCATCGGTAACGGTTCCATTATCAAGGCCGGTGACGTACAGCGCATGACTGCAGGCACGGGCATAGTACATAGTGAGGTTAATGCTTCAGTTAATGATAAAGTGCATCTTCTGCAAATCTGGATTATGCCGGACCGGCAGGGGCTGGAGCCGGGCTACGAGGAAAAACATTTCGCTGCGGAGCAAAAGCGGAATCAATGGTGCTTAATTGCCGCAAAAGATAGTGATGAAAGTGCATTGAAAGTGCATCAGGATATGCTGTTATACGCCACTATTCTGGATGCAAATACCAGTCTTGCTTATAGCGTGAATAATAATCGCAGTGTTTATTTGCATGTGGCACGCGGCACTATAAAAATAGACGGCCTGCAATTGGAAACAGGTGATGCTGTGATGTTGAATGGCAGTGCCACGATGATGATTAAAGCGAATGATGAGTCCGAATTGCTGTTGTTTGATTTACCTTTGCATCAGGAAATCGGGGCGAGAACTCACTGAACCCTCACTGAACTGGTTACATAGGTAACGTATTATTTATATGAAGGAGATTGAAATGAATAGAACTAATCTTATAACGTCCGTATTGCTTGCGGCACTAATGTTCTCAGGTTTAGCCAATGCTGCGCCAGAAACTTACAAGATCGACAGTACCCATAGTTTTGCCAATTGGAGTTTGCGTCATGTTGTGTCAAAAGCATCAGGCACTTTTAACGATATCACAGGTGTGATTTCGATTGACCGTGCTAATCTGGCTAACTCATCGGTAGATGCAAAAATTAATGTACTGAGTGTTAACAGTGGTTATGCCAAACGTGATGAGCATATCAAGGAAAAGGCTTACCTGGATACGGCAAATTTTGCCGAGATGCGTTTTGTGAGTAGCAAAATAGAAGCAAAAAGCGCGACAGATGGTGTAATGACCGGTACATTTACTTTGCACGGGGTAACAAAAGAGATATCGTTACCGTTTAAAGTGCTGGGCTTTGGTCAGGACCCCTGGGGTGGCGAGCGCAGCGGTTTTGAAGCACACACTGCAATCAAGGCGTCGGATTACGGTTTTGGCTGGGCATTAAAGCCTAATGCACCATTAGGTGACGATATTGAAATCACGCTGTTGATAGAAGCTGTGAAAACAGCTGCAAAATAAGCTGGTAAATTATTTCATTAATAGTTAGGAGCAGTCATGTCATTAGATTTATTTAGTCCGGTTAAATTAGGTGCAATCAGCCTGAATAACCGTATCGTAATGGCGCCGCTGACACGTAACAGGGCAGGCGAAGGTGGTGTACCACAGCCGATAAACGTAACCTATTACCAGCAACGCGCCTCAGCCGGGTTGATTATTACAGAGGCAACGCCGATTTCGGATATGGCGCATGGCTACCCTTTGCTACCAGGCATCTATACCGATGCGCAAGTAGCCGGCTGGAAAAAAATTACCGATGCTGTGCATGCTGAAGGCGGAAAAATCGTAATTCAGCTCTGGCACGTCGGTCGTATCTCGCATCCCAGTTTGCTGCCCAATAATGCAGCACCAGTTGCACCTTCCGCGATTAAGCCGGCAGGACAGGCTTTCACTTACCAAGGCCTGGTCGACTATGTAGAACCGCGTGCGCTGGATGCCAGCGAATTGCCTGGTATCGTGGCAGATTATGTACATGCAGCC
>JALRGX010000134.1 GCA_023259635.1 Methylotenera sp.
AATAAAAAAGAGTCAGAATCAATTAAGCAAATAATCAAAGCTTTCAAGTATCATATGTCTGGAAAGTATGGCACCGGAAAACTATCGAAGCTCATAGGAGATATTCCTGAAAACAACTTTACTGATGTTCCTGCCAGAGCATTCTTGGAGTATCCCGAATATTTCGAGATGAGTTTCAACTATAAGAAGTATCTATTTGAGATAGCTCATGAAGTCCGAGCCTTCACCGGCAAATTTCGCATGTGCATTATCTGCCGCTTCGCGCTTATCCATGGGCCGCTCACGCGGGTCCTGTATGCTTAGCACGCTGGCAATAATCAGGATTTCTTTTAAACAATGTTCGCGCTTGGCCGCTAAAATCATACGCCCGACACGCGGATCCAGGGGCAACTTGGCTAACTGCAAACCAGTTTCAGTAATCTGGCGGCGCGCATCTACCGCACCCAGTTCCTGCAATAATAAATAGCCGTCAGCAATCAGCCTGGAGCTTGGCGCCTCGATAAACGGGAATTCTGCCACATCACCCAGACGCAATGCCGCCATGCGCAAAATCACGGCAGCCAGTGAACTGCGCAAAATTTCCGGATCAGTAAATTCCGGGCGGTTATTGAAATCCTCTTCCGAGTACAAACGCACACAGATACCGTTGGAAACACGGCCGCAACGCCCCGCCCTTTGTCTTGCCGCAGCCTGCGATATCTTCTCGATCTGCAACTGCTCAACCTTGGCACGCGGGCTGTAACGGTTGACCCGTGCCAGGCCGGCATCAATCACATATTTAATGCCAGGAACGGTGAGTGAGGTTTCTGCCACGTTGGTTGCCAGCACAATACGGCGGGTACTATGGCTTTTAAAAATCTTCTGCTGGTCTTCAATGCTTAAGCGCGCGAACAGAGGCAATACTTCAATATGCTTCAGTTTGGCTGATCGCCCCTGGTACTTACGCAGGTGATCAGCCACATCACGAATCTCGCGTTCACCCGGCAGGAACACCAGGATATCACCATCGCCCTGACGTAACAGGTCATCGGCTGCATCCAGAATTGCCTCTTCAATGGCTTCTTCCTCATCGTCTTCTTCCAGCCAGCGCGCCTCGGTTTTGGCTTTGCGCGAGATGCCCAAAATATTTCCACTGGAAATATTTTCTGTTAAAAAGTTGGTTTCATCATCCAGGTCGAATTGCGCATTTTCCGCTTCGGCAATTTCCCTGGCACGAAAGCCTGCTGCCCCAAGCGGGCGATACCGAATTTCAACCGGATAAGTACGGCCGGAAACCTCAATTACCGGTGCGCCATTAAAATGTTTGGAAAAGCGGTCTGCATCAATCGTGGCAGAAGTCACAATAATTTTCAAATCTGGACGCTTCGACAAAAGCTGCTTTAAATAACCCAGCAAAAAGTCGATATTCAGGCTGCGCTCATGCGCTTCGTCGATGATGATTGTGTCATACGCATTCAGGAATTTATCACCCTGTGTTTCCGCCAGCAGGATACCGTCGGTCATCAGCTTCACGTAACTGGATTCTGATAACTTATCGTTAAAGCGCACCTTGTAGCCTACGACCTCACCCAATGGGCTTTTGAGTTCCTGTGCAATACGGCTGGCAACCGAACGTGCGGCAATACGGCGCGGCTGGGTATGACCAATCAAACCCGACACACCGCGGCCAAGCTCCAGGCAAATTTTAGGCAATTGCGTGGTTTTACCGGAACCGGTTTCACCGCAGACAATGACCACTTGGTTTTTCATGATGGCCGCAGAAATTTCATCTTTTTTGCTGCTGACCGGCAGCTCTAAAGGATACTCAGGCTTGGGTAAAGCTGACAGTCGCTGCTGGTATTTTTTCTGTGAGGTGTGCAGTTTCTGCACAATTTCATTTATCAGGCGTTGCGCCCTTGCCAGCGATTTATTGTCACCTGATTTCTGTAATGTTTTGATTTCCTGCATCTTGCTGCGCAAGGGATAACGATCTGCAAGCATGCAAGTTTGTAATGCTGCATCAAAATCTGCGGGAATTAACTGTACCGGTTTACTTTCATTCATAGGCGTGGATTTTATCATGCCTGACAGTAATAAAAGTATGCATCAAAGTCTTACAGTAATTGAGGTCATGCACCTCGGAGTGCTACTATTGGGAATTGTGATTTGTGTATCTAAGTAAAAAAATGATTGCCTTTCTGGAAGCCAAACGGGCAGGTTTATTTAAAAGAAACCATTGGGCTAATAATCTGTTGGCAGGCATCATTGTAGGTATCGTAGCGCTGCCATTGGCCATGGCCTTCGCCATAGCAAGCGGCGCCAAACCCGAGCAAGGTATTTACACAGCAATAGTCGCTGGCGGCATAAGCTCCCTGGTGGGCGGCAGCCGCTTACAGATATCTGGGCCTACTGGTGCTTTCATTGTAATTCTGGCTGGCATCACGGCTAAATATGGCATTGCCGGCCTGCAAATGGCCACCCTAATGGCTGGCATTATGCTGCTGATTATGGGCCTGGTGCGTTTCGGTGCTGTAATCAAATATATACCAGACCCGGTAATCGTTGGTTTTACCAGCGGCATTGCAGTTATCATCTGGGTGGGTCAGTGGAAAGATTTTTTTGGCCTCACCCCGGAGTCTGGCGCTAAACATTTTCATGAAAAAATATGGGATCTGGTGGTAGCCTTCCCCAGCTTGCAATATGAAACCACGTTATTGGCGATAATAACGTTACTACTGGTTATGTACTCACCAAGAGTATTTAAGCGCATTCCCTCCCCGTTGGTTGCCATGGTGGCAGCCACTATCATACAAGCAAGTTTTGAATTCAAAGGCGTAGCCACCATAGGCTCTACTTTTGGTGGAATTCCGCAAAGCCTGCCTGACTTCCATGTTCTCCCTATCAGCTTCTCACACGCTTTACAGCTTATCGGCCCTGCTTTCACCATCGCATTATTAGGTGCTATTGAATCGCTGTTATCAGCAGTCGTGGCTGACAGCATGACTGGCACCAAACATGATTCCAATCAAGAACTGATCGGCCAGGGTGTTGCCAATATTTTTTCACCGTTATTTGGCGGCTTTGCATCTACAGGAGCCATTGCACGTACTGCCACCAATATTCGCAATGGTGCCACCAGCCCTCTAGCTGGCATTATCCATACGCTGACACTGATAATCATCGTTCTGGTTTTTGCGCCATTGGCAGCACATATTCCACTGTGCGCATTATCGGCAATATTGTTTGTTGTAGCTTATAACATGAGCGAAATGCATCGTTTTGCACATCTGGTGCGTACAGCGCCCAGGGCAGACGTTGCTATACTGTTGATTACCTTTTTGCTGACAATCTTTACCGATCTGGTTGCCGCTGTGAACATTGGTGTAATGTTGGCAGCACTATTATTCATGAAACGCATGAGTGAAGCAGTCAGCATCAAGCGTCAGAACATTGAGGAACTGGTTCAGGAAACAGGAGATAAGCATTTTATACTGCCTGAAAATGTGGCTGTTTACAGTATGGATGGCCCGTTCTTTTTTGGCGTGACAGAACAGTTGATAAGTGCGCTTGAGAATGCCCATACCCATGCAGATATAGTCGTGCTGCGCATGAAAAATGTACCAGTGATTGACGCATCAGGCTTGCAGACTTTTGAAGAGCTGGTGAAAAATTGCGAGCGCAATCACACTCGGCTGATCCTATGTGAAACCAGACCCAACATCATGGAAAAGATGGTGCGTTCCGGCATTACTCAACAGCTAGGCCCAGAAAATATTATCGATAGCATTAAATTGCTGGCAGTGCCATTCTAGGTTTCTTTCTACGTTGCGTAGTATTAAGGTGTTTCCATGAATGAACTCCTTAATGCAAACCAACGCTCATAATATTTATGGAATAAAAAAAGCTCCTGCAAGTTTATGCTTCAGGAGCTTTTTATAGATACCGCTAACTAAAATACGGTATGTAAGCAGTTTATTGCAATTTTTTATAAGCTGTATCACCGCTTATAAAAACAGTATCACCGACCTTGAACTCAGGTTCAGCATCAAAGCCGATAGTCTTTGTTGCACCTGAATTAAGTTTAATTACCACATCCCAGTGCGCAGTTTTCTTTATATATTTCTCACCATAATGACCTGCAACCCCACCCGCCACTGCACCGATAACTGTAGAAAGGGTTTTATGTTTCTTGCTGCCAGCAACATTACCGATCGCGCCACCAGCCACAGCGCCGGCTACGGCACCGACACCAGAAGCATCACCAGACTCTGTTTTGTTGATAGACTCAACAATACCTTCATTCTCACTTAACTTGCTTTGACATTCTGGAGGCAACCAACCACCAGCTGTGTTTGTGGCAGGTGGGCAATTGTATTCAGCAAAAGCCAAATTAGAGAAAAAAGCAAAAGCGACAAATATTTTTAAAAGCATTTTCATTATCCACCTCCATCAAATTAGTTTCGTACAATAATAATACTCCTTTTAGCCTTAAATGGACTAATTAGAGAAATTTTCCCATCTGATAAATGCTTCCACAGTTTTTGTGGATAACTTTGTGGGCTGGATGGGGAAAGCCACGCTAAGTTGCTGGCATGACTAAAGAACTACTAATCGTAGAAACTTTATACATATCCACGCACTTCCTTAATCAGGCTAAATTTCTTACTAATAAATCCACAAGTGATATACCCCAGCTTGGCTTTTATGTCTGCAACCAATAAAAACCATGTGCCGGGATTTCCAGATGCTGGTTGTCTATATTGATATTGGTACCACTATATAGCTCTTTAACTGGGCCATGCAGCATAAACCCCTTCTTGCGCAAGTGCTCAACATCAAGAAGTTGCGGCGCATGATCGAAATTAGCGATAACCAATACACGCTGGCAGTTGTTTATATTGCTAAAGCGTGAAAATACAAAAAGATGCGGGTTATCCACTTCTAACAACTCACGGTTGTTATGATCAGCAAAAGAACAAATTTCCTTGCGCACGGCAATCATTTTTTTAAGCCCGCTGAAGATGTGATTTTCTACGGTGCCTTGTACGTTTCTTAAATCAGCTTTTTTTCTGTCCATTGCTGGCCTGTGCACCCAGCGGCTATCGTTCTGCTTATATTCATCCTGCAAATATGAGCAATCATTTAATGTACCAATAGCATCCCCGTAATAAATCAGGGGAATACCGCCAAAAGCACAAATCAGGCTATGCAGAAGCAATATCGTATCAATACTCTTCTGTATGGCAGCCTGGTCATTGTTTTCCAGGGCAACCTCCAGACCGGCGAGTGAGGCAAGTGAACCGGAAATCCTGGCGTCACCGGTCTTTTTGTTAATGCCGAAAGCAAGCCCGCGCGCAGATGAATCTGCATGTTTACCTGTATAGTAATCAACCAGAAAGTTACGATGCAACTTGGGATCATATCCGGCCAGGCGAATGTCATTGTCATCAAAACCTAAACCGATGTCATCGTGGCAGCGGACGTAGTTGAGCCATGTAGCCCTCTCCAGTTTATCCGGAATACTCTTGATACCCAGGTTCAGCAGCGTAGCTTTTTTGGTTGCCACGGCTTCCCACAATAACGCCATGAATGTTGCGTTGTAAGCGATCTCGCACTCCTTGGCATTGATTGCATCTTCACCGAAGTACTTGATGACCTCAACCGGCGCAACGATTGCTTCTGCAATGAATAGCACACCTGGTGCCGTTACCTGACAGCAGTCTTTCATTAATTGCAGAATCAAATGCGCTTCACGCTCATTCTGGCAGGTACTGCCGATCTTTTTCCACAGGAAAGCGACCGCATCCAGACGGATAATGTCCGCACCGCGATTGGCCCAAAACAAAATAATATCGACCATCTCAATGAAAACAGCCGGATTTTTATAATTGAGATCCCACTGAAAATCATTGAATACAGTCATCACCCATTTGCCCATGGCCTCATCTTTGGTGAAATTTCCAGGTGAAGTTTCCGGGAATATTTCAGGCATGCTCTCTTCGTATAGATCGGGAATTTCCCGGTTATCAAAAACGTGATAATAATCCTGATAATATGGGTCACCGGCCTTGGCCTTCTGCGCCCATGCGTGCTCGTTAGATGTATGATTGACAACCACATCCAGAGCCAGCAATATTTCACGTTTTTTTAAATTCTTGACCAGATCATCAAGATCATCAAGTGTGCCGATTTCAGGATTTATTTTCCTGAAATCGCGTACTGCATATCCACCATCGCTTTTACCTTTAGGGCAGTCCAGTATCGGCATGATATGCAGCAAATTGATACCCAGGTCCTGCAGGTAACCTAGCCAAGTCTGCATCCCGTGAAGATCGCCGGCAAATTCCTTGCAGTAGAGCGCATACCCTACCCACTCCTGCCGGAGAAACCATGTGTGGTCTTTCTCGCGTTCAAGATCAAGGTTGCGCAAATGCTGCGGCCTGGAGATATAAGAGTGAGCGAGTATGCGAACTAATTGGTGCAACTGATCTTTAAAATCCGCCCTTTGCCCGTACAAAAAGTAAAAGAGTGAATAAATTGCATAGAAATTTGCACCCAGCCGGATATAAAAATGCTGCAGTTTTTTATTCTTAATCTCACCTTCAAGCTTAATTAATATGTCATTCAGCAGCGAATGCGAAACTTGTTCATACATCAGCGGACCCTTTTTTACCGAATTCCTGTATAAGCGCATCGACTTCCAGGCCGTAAAAACCCAAGCCTTCAATAACTCCCGCGGCGTAACATCCATCAGCAAAATAAATTTGTTCGCGTCCACGCAATTCAGCAAGCTCCAGGCTATGGTTGCCGACAACGATAGCGCGAGTATCGCCTACCAACATTTCAACATCATTTCCGGAGTCACCTGCAACTAAAAAATTCTGCATCGGCAGCCCCCATTTATAGGCCAAATAGCGGATAGCATGGCCTTTGGATGCACGTACCGGCAGCACATCAAGAAACTCGCCGTGTGAATAAATCAGTTGTGCGTGCAACTTCAGGTCATGCAGGTAATTGTAAATCTCATTTAGCTGCGGCATGCTTGCCGGTTTGGCAATATAACTGAGTTTAAATTCACGCTGATTTTCGGGTGCCTGCAATGACAAACCTGGCAATTTAGCCAAAGCCTCAGCCAACGCATCACGCCGCCACTGATGGCGTATATGCGCGGCCCAGCCAACATCCGGTACCAGATTCCTGCCATAATGGATTTCGCTGCCTACGGAAGTAATCAGTACCTCCGGCATCACGACCTGATGTTTTTTCAGAATGGCAACTGCACTTTCAATAGGCCTTCCGGTAGCAATGCCGAAAGCGAGCTTGTTTCGATGATTTTTAAGCCAGTTACTTAGTGATTTCAACGAATTTTTTTCACCTAACAGCGTATTATCAATATCACTAATCAGCGCCATCTTCACTAATGGCATTGTTGATCTATCGCTATTCTGGATAATGGTATGCTGACGGCGTAAACGCTTTTTATCGCGACGCAACAGCCTGCGGACTTCTTTCATGTATTTTTCAACATGGGCAGCCCAACTGTAATGGCGCCAGACACCGACGATGCCATTATTGGCACATTGACGCCATTTTTTGCGATCCTGCAGCATAGCAAGAAGGGATGCCGCAATCGCTTCGCTTTGCAGCGTGTTTGTTAAGAGCCCATTGCGGCAGTTACCGACAATGTCTCTGGGACCGCCATCATCAGGTGCAACGAAAGGCAAACCGCTAGCTGCAGCCTCAATCAACGTCAGGCCGAATGGCTCAGTATAGGCAGGGTTAACGAACACCCCCCTGCGCCGTGCAGCCAGCCGGTATAGTTCGGGCACATCGTCCTGGGACACATGCTTGGGTATGGAGACCTTACCCCAAAGATCATAGCGGTCAATATCAAACAGCAGGCCGCTCATGACATTTTTCTGTGAATCCTCCAGATCGCGGATATCCTCGCGCGTTCCGGCTACAATCAGCAAATTGGCTGCAGCTTGAAGTTCCGGGTTATTTCCGTATGCTTCAATTAACCCCTTAATATTTTTTCTGGCGTCCGGCCTGCTGATGGAAAAAATTAACGGTTTATCCATATCCGCAAGATGTTTATCCACCATTTGCTGTACATTGATGTCGATTTTATGCCGTTTTGGCGGAGAGAATCTGGAGGTATCAGTACCTGGGGGGATAACGCGGAATCGCGTATGGTTGAAATTGGTGTATAAACCGTATTGCAGATCAATTTCCTGCTGCGTACTCGTGACTATGAGCGACGCATGCTTGATTACTTCTTCCTCTGCTGCAATACGCCTTTCAAAATTAAACTGCTTCTCCAGTGCCTGCGGTTTTCGCCCGCTCGCCAGCATGCGCTCAAGTTTCGGGCGTCCCAGCGAATGTCCGGTATGTACCAGCGGGATGCCCAGCAATAGCGATAACTGCTGACCAACATATCCGGCATCAGCGTAGTGCGTATGAATTAAATCTGGGAGGCGGCCTTGCTGCCGCAAAAAATGCAGGCATTTGTCTACCATCTGATTAAGGTGTGGCCACAGCAACTCTTTACGTAAGTATCGGCTGGGGCCACAGGGCATACGGATAATACTTGCACCATTACCGATATCTTCTTCCGGCTGTGCATAATCGCTACTGACACTTGGATCATCAATAAGGCGTGTCAGAAGGTGAACCTTGTCTACTTCCCTATGGTTAGCCAGGGCTCGCGCAAGCTCAACGACATAAGTCGTCTGCCCGCCAGTATCAGCATCTCGGCCCAACTCCATATCAGTGCCGCGAATCAGCCCATGCATGCTGATCATTAAAATATAGATTGGATTCTCACTTTTTGGCGTTACCTGCGACTTGACGCTCATTCTGTCCACTCCCTTATAAATGGCACATAGAAATCACGATGAGTTGGAACGGCACCTCTGATTCCACATATTGCCGAAGCAAAGGCATTGGCCCGACACAGGGTCAGATCAAGCGGCCAATCATTCAACAAGCCAATTATAAAGACCGCAGCAAAGGCATCACCAGCGCCTACCGTATCGACCAGATCACCAGACATCTTAACAGGGTTAGCATTTAACAACTGCTGCTTATCATCCAGTAACCATGCACCATTTGCACCGCATGTCACGATTAACTTGCTCAGGTCAAACTTCTGCATTAAACCTTGCGCTCTTACTTCAGGGGCACTGCCACCAATACTGAATAGATCACATACAATTTTCAGCTCTTCGTCATTCATCTTGACTACATCAGCATTGAAAAGAGAATTACCAATGATGTAATCGCTATACCAGGGACTACGGAGGTTAATATCAAGAAATTTCAGGCAGTTGCAGTCAGCAATACACTGCTTGAGTGCCTGCCTTGAAGCCATTGCCCTTTGTGCTAACGTACCAAAATACAGCAAATCCGGTTTAAGCGACATGGTAACCATGTGGGTGACACCATAATGGATATGATCATAAGCCTGATCAGGCAGGATTTCGAAACGGTGTCCGCCGTCCTCCATATGAACACGCACTTGACCGCTAGGGAATATCCTGTCGCACTGAATACCGCTCACATCCATGTCCAGACGTTTCATTTCACGCAGGATATCTTCCCTGAGAGCGTCTTTGCCGGTACGGCTTATCATTACCGGATGCAGTTCAAATGACTGCAAATGCCTTGCTACATTAAACGGGGCACCCCCCAACACTTTCTGTTCTGGGAAAATATCGGCCAACACTTCTCCGAATACAGCTACAACCTGTCCGCCTTTGCTTTTATCGTGTGCGCTTTCTTTGATCAATGTTTCTCCTTTTTGATTTATATGCCACCCACAGTTTTTAGTCTGACAACTTAAAGCTTGTCAAAAAAAGAGGCTCATACTGGTGGCTTGATTTACTCATGATTTAAAGCAGCAACTAAATGCCTGATTTTTTATCGGATTCACTTATAGACCATGCTTTGCTGCCATCATTAACTGCGCCAGCTTGCTCATATGTTTACTATTGCAACCAAGTCATATTGGAAACCATCATGTCACATGGCTCTAAGCCCTAATGGCTTTTTTATTATGGCCTCAATAATACATTTGTGCAAATATATTATTTGGGTCATAATGAATTATTCCCAGCCAAAGGATGTGCAGGTAAACATTGGCACATGTTTGAATTACCCCTCTACCCAGTTGCTTTATAAAGCATCACAAATAGAGCTTACGCTTAATATTAATTAATGCACTATAAGCCGGGAGCCGAAAATCAATATTTACATGTTACAAAAGTACATTAATAAATATTGCAACCGTTACACACTAACTATGTCATATCACTTTATTCTTTAAGTTTAAAAATAATACAAAGGAGACAAAATCATGCAGTTATCTTTAGAAAATCACAAACTTTCTACAATCGGCGTGTTATTGGCACTAAGTGTGTTACTGGGTTGTGCATCTACACAAAGCCTGGAAACAGTAAAAAGCACTGCTGAGCAGGCACTTCAAACTGCTCAAGAAGCGAATAAAAATGCTACTGATGCTAAAGATTCAGCAAAGGCTGCTGCAGTCCTGGGTGAAAGCGCATCTACAAAAGCAGATGATGCAACAGCTAAAGCAGATAAAGCTGCTGCAAGGGCTGAAGAAGCATATCAAAAAGCTGAACAAGCTCTGCAGGAAATCAGAGCGCTCAATGAAAAAATTGACCGCATGTATATGAAGTCAATGAAAAAATAGCAGAAACACAGGGGCAGCCTGATGCTGCCCCATTTAAGATTTGCTTCCAGATTAAAATCATTACACAACCTGATATTCAGACGTATATGATGATTGACCAGCTAAAGATGAGTTTTGATTACGCGGCCTCCAATTTCAAACTTTATTATTAGGGCTTACCTAACCGGCTTGTTACTTGCTTCAATTAATCATGAAGCGATAGCAGCAACATTTATATTGCCTGAAAATGGCGATAACGTCATAGGCAATATCAAAGTAATATCGATTCAGAATCCAAAAACGACATTGCTTGATGTGGCTCGTCATTATGATCTTAGTTATGAAGAAATTGCCCAGGCGAACCCTGACGTTTCAATTTGGGTGCCTGAAATCGGAAGTATTGTGCACATACCGACACAGTTCATTCTTCCGCCCGGGCCAAGAAAAGGTGTCATCATCAATATTTCGCAGCGGCGCTTATTTTATTTTCCTAAAGCAAAACCACATCAACCGGCCCAAGTAGTCACCTACCCGATCAGTATTGCGCGTGAAGGTTGGCACACACCTTTGGGTAAAACAAAAATTGTAGCCAAACATAAAGACCCCTCCTGGTTTGTACCTAAAAGTATTAAGGAGGAACATTTGGATAACGGCGA
This sequence comes from Methylotenera sp., assembly GCA_023259635.1. Classification (GTDB taxonomy): domain Bacteria; phylum Pseudomonadota; class Gammaproteobacteria; order Burkholderiales; family Methylophilaceae; genus Methylotenera. The sequence goes on from JALRGX010000134.1 coordinate 11,329, forward strand.
GCTGAATTTTCCAGATTATTTCCCTCCCGGCCCTGACAACCCTATGGGCATGCTTGCCATGCAGACAGGATTTACTGGCATCTACATTCATGGAACCAATATGCCGTGGGGTGTAGGCTTAAGAACCAGTCATGGCTGCCTTCACCTCTATCCGGAAGATGCTGCGGAGATCTTTCCAGCTATACCAGTTGGCACACCGGTACATATAATTGATGAGCCTATCCTGGTCGGAAAATTAGTGAATAACCTTTATTTAAGTTCCTACAAACCGGCCGAGAATAGTCAAATCGAAGCATCGGCTGCCGCAAAAGCAGCAACAGCTGTATTCAAGTACACCCAGGAAAATAATGATGATATTCAATACATCGATTGGGACAGGATGCGAAACGCAGCTAATCTGCAGCAAAATGTGGCGATTTCAATAACACTATGGTCACCTGGACTGGAAGATATTATTGAAAGTCGGCAGCCTGAGCCATATGTGTTTCAGCCATATGGCATTGATGCCAACGCAGCTGCACCGCCGACAACACCAAGACAATAATCAGCTACCTTGGCACTGCAATATGCCAACCTGCACAAGAAAATCCGGAATGATACAATAAGACTCGCAAGCAAACATGACACTATCCATGACCACAGAAAATACCAACCCGGAAGATGAAGTGATGTGCCATTGCAGTGGCACCAAAAGAGGCGATATTCAAACCCTGTTCGAACAGGGTAAGGATATGGATGCCATTTCGAGATGGACTGGCGCCCTCTCGGGGTGCGGTGGCTGCGAGTGGGACATTTCAGATTTTCTTCACCATCTTGCAGAGCAAAAGAAAAACAACGTTTAGAACACCTTTAAACCTACTCTGCCTAAACCCCCATTAAGGCAGCGCATGGAACTTATCTGTAAGCTCCTTCAGTTCCCCTGAAATAATTCTCTTGGAGTTTTTATCATTACGGAACAGTATCGGCTGTGACGCAATCACCGGGTTCTTCGCATCTTCAATCGCTTTTTCAATCAAATGATGATGTGGCGACTTACTGCATACTGGGTCAGCGGCCTCGGCATCTCCAGTCAGCAAGAAAGATTGACAGCGGCAGCCACCCAAATCTTTTTCTTTTTCTTCGCAGCTGCGGCATGGTTCTTTCATCCAGCTATCACCACGATATTTATTGAATGCTGGTGATTCTTTCCAGCTCCACCCCAGATCGCTATCCTTCACATTCGGGAACTGCATATTTGGCAATGACCGCGCAGAATGGCAAGGCAACACATCGCCATTCGCCGTCACAATCATGAACACCTCACCCCAGCCATTCATACATTTCTTTGGACGGTCGTTAAAATAATCGGGCACGACGTAGAAAATCTTCATCTTGGTTCCCGTTGCCCGGAACTCATTTGTCACAGCCTCGGCGCGTTCAAGCTGCTCCCTGGTTGGCATTAACTGGCTACGGTTTACCAAAGACCAGCCATAGTATTGATTGTTGGCCAATTCGATATAGTCCGCGCCTAAGGCTTCAGCCATCTCGAGAATTTCTTTCATGTGGTCGATGTTATAGCGGTGTATCACCACATTCAGCACCATCGGATAGCCATGTCCCTTGATCATGGCGGCCACTTTCTGCTTAAGCTGAAACGTCTTGGTATTAGTAATGAAGTTATTAATTTCCTCTGTAATGTCATGCATGGATAGCTGAATATGATCTAAGCCACCATCCTTGAAAGCCTGAATGCGTTTTTCAGTAAGACCTACGCCTGAAGTGATCAGGTTACTGTAATAGCCAAGTTTTTTCGCTTCAACAACAATATCTTCAATATCATCCCTTAACAGTGGTTCGCCACCTGAAATTCCCAGCTGAATTGCACCCAGTTTGCGCGCATCACGTAAAGTCTGTATCCACTGCTCTGTGGTTAATTCATTTTGTGTGTGCTTATCGTAGTCAGTAGGGTTATAGCAAAATGCACAGTGCAGCGGGCAACGATAAGTCACCTCTGCCAGCAACCATAGTGGCTGAGATTGTGTGATACTGGAGGCCACACCATTATTTACTTGTACACCTGAAGTCTGTGTCATTTTGCTACTCCTAACTTTCTACTAAACCTTATGCAGCCATGCTTTGCTTAACGCAAGCTCAAACATGCCGATAATATCGCTCTCGATATCCTCAGCATCAGGAAAGGTTGCTTTCAGGTCTGCTATTACATCACCGACTGTCACTTTTCCATCCAGGCGCTTGATGACCTCACCAGCCCCGCCATGAAGTTTCACCATGCCTTCAGGAAAAAGTATCACATAACTATTCTGTGCATCTTCCCACTGAAAGCGGTGATGAGGCGCGAGCGCGTAAACATCTGTATGTTCAATAACCATCATTTATTCTCAGCTCACATCCATCACTGGCTGGCGTAGATAATCACGGCCTTCCACTTTAATATCAGCACATTGCAGCATGATTGCATCTGCCATTACCCACAAAACATCCAGCTTGAATTGAAGAATTTCCAACGCACGCATTTGCAACTCACGGCTCTGACCGAAGTAATCCAGCGTAACCTGTAAACCTTGCTCAACATCACGGCGGGCCTGTGTCAGGCGATTTTTGAAATATTGCATGCCTTCCGGGTTAATCCATGGGTACATATCTGGCCATGAGTCAATACGCTGCTGGTGAATATGTGGCGCAAACAGTTCTGTCAGGCTTGAGCATACAGACTCTTGCCATGGGCGCTGTTTTGCAAAATTAATATAAGCATCCACTGCAAATCTGGTACCTGGCGCTACCAGCTTTAAAGACATCACATCTTCACGACTCAAGCCTACTGCATGGCCTAAATGAATCCAGGCCTCAATACCACCCTCGCCGCCTTCGGCAATCTGGCCGCTGCCATCATGGTCGAAAATGCGTTGAATCCAGCCACGTCGTAATTCACGGTCAGGACAATTTGAAAGAATCGCTGCGTCTTTCATTGGAATAGCAATCTGGTAGTAGTAACGGTTTGCCACCCAAGCCTGCATTTGCTGCTGCGTCAGTTTACCTTCATACATCAGCACATGAATCGGATGGTAAATGTGATAGCCCTTACCTTTTTCACGTAATTTTGCTTCAAATTCTTCTCTACTCCATGGTGCTAATTTTTCAGTCATTTTGTTTTTTCCTTTTTTAAAAATTCAAAGCTCTAAATCGAGATTTGAGTTTTTTATAAAATAATATCCATACCGTCATACGAAACTTCGATTTTGTGTTCATTCAAAATCGCGCGTTCGGCAGAATCTTCACGCAAAATAGGATTGGTATTATTGATGTGTATCAAAACTTTTCGTACATCGCCGAATTTATCTAAATCTTCAATCATGCCATTAGGTCCGGATTGTGGATTATGGCCAATGCTACGTGCAGTTTTAGTCATCAATCCCAAGTCAATCATTTCGGTATCGGTCCAAAATGTGCCATCAACCATGATGCAATCTGCCTGATTCATCAGTTCCGGAAGATGCGGCTCAATTTCAGCTAAGCCTGGTGAGTACCAGCATTTTTTACCGGTACTGATTTCTTCGATTAACACACCTATCGTATCGCCCGGCTGCGGGTCATTACGGTGTGGTGAGTATGGTGGCGCTGCGCTCTTGAGGGCCACAGTTGTAAATTTGAGGTTAGGGACATTAGGAATCGTAAAGCTGGTTTTACCGTCAATCGGTACATTATGGTGATTGATACCGCAGTAATGACCCAGAATATTCAAAATCTGGTTGCCACTGGTTAAATCACCATACACTGCATCAGTACAGTAGATTTCCCGCTTAACTGTACCTTCACGTAGCATGTATAACCCTGTTGTATGATCAATTTGCGCATCAATCAGCACAATCGCCTGAATGCCGGTATCGCGCACTGCACGACCTGGCTGGAGTGGAGCAAAATCCTGCACTTGCTGCAACACATCAGGCGATGCATTAAACAGCACCCAGTTAATACCGTCACTACTGACGCAGATTGATGACTGTGTACGTTTGGTGGCCTTGATTGTGCCTTTGCGCAAACCATCACAATTAAAACAATTGCAATTCCATTGCGGAAATCCACCGCCGGCACCTGCACCTAATACATGTATATGCATATCTATCTACAATTCTTTAAAAACAGTTAGTTAACTTTTGAATTCTATAAAAAACCAACTAGATCGTTGCCTTAATTAGCCTTTTATAAAAAGGACCTGATTTTTTCGGTATGCAAGAGAGGTCTTTAGAAAAAAAGGCTGTCTTGCGGCAGCCTTTTTTAATTAACGCTTCCGCTAATTACTTGTTCATTACGTACATTGTCACTTCAAAGCCAAAACGCATTTCTGTTGCTGCTGGTTTAGTCCACATAATAAAACTCCTTAAAGTTAATGGTTAATTCGCTCAACTAAATCGTTGCAACGTGAGAAACATTGTGCGCCTCATAAGTTATCTGCAACACTGAGAAGTTACGGAATAAGTACTAAGTAAATTCATGATGCGCTACCCATAAAATCATTACTGGCAAGCACACACCAGGTGAAAACCTTAAGCCTTACTTACTTTCATTATTTCTTCTAATGCAGTAAGAAACTTGGCATTCTCGGAAAACAAACCAATACTCACCCTCAAATACTCGGGCATTTCATAATTGGCAACAGGCCGCACAATAATGCCTTTCTGCAATAACTTTTGATTGTATCCAGCAGCATCGCCGACTTTAACAGAGATAAAGTTTGCATAAGATGGAATGTATTCCAGCCCCAACTTATCAAAGCCCTGTTTCAATTGCGCCATACCTGCCTGATTCAGCGCGTAGGTACGCTCCACAAAGTCATCGTCTGTCAATGAAGCCACAGCGGCCGCCTGGGCTATGCTATTCACGTTAAAAGGCTGACGTACACGATTCATCATATCGGCAATATCACGATGGCACAAACCAAAACCGATACGCAGTCCAGCCAAGCCGTAGGCCTTGGAAAAAGTACGTGAAATAATCAGGTTATGAAATTCTGGCAGCCATTTAATCGCTTCAGATTTCAGCTCTGCCGGCAGGTATTCGTCATAAGCTTCATCCAGTACAACAAGGATATGCTTAGGTACTTGCTGCAAGAAAGCATATAACGCCTCTTTACCTAACAATGTACCGGTCGGGTTGTTAGGGTTGGCAATAAAAATCATGCGTGTATTGGCAGTAATTGCCTTAAGCATGGCATCCAGGTCATGGCCATAATTCTTCGCCGGTACAACCACGCCAGTTGCACCCATTGCCTGCGTTACCAATGGATAAACAGCAAAAGCATGCTGCGAATGTATGGTTTCGCTATCATTTGTCAGATAAGCACGCGCAGCAAGTTCCAGAATATCATTGGAGCCATTACCGAATACAATCTGGTCATGTGCCACCTTGAATTTTTTACTTACAGCATCACGTAACGCAAAACTATTACCATCAGGGTATCGTGAAATATCAAGAATCGCATCCTGTATCGCATATTCAGCTTTAGGGCTGATACCCAGTGGATTTTCATTGGAAGCCAGTTTAACAATGTCCTCAACCTGCAACCCCATTTCACGGGCAAGTTCAGTGATAGGTTTTCCGCCTTGATATGGCGCAATTTCACGAATATAGGCTGGTGCTTGAATAGTCATTTTGTATGTATTAAATGTTGGTGTTTAACAGCTATAGCGATTTAAAAAAATATCTTATGGGCACTTCTATAAATGCAGAGTTTGGGATGCAGTACACCCGTACACCCGTGAAGGGCGTCACCAAGCTATCCTACTAAAGCCGGAAGCTTGGCGCGAAAGGGCGTGTCCGTAGAATATATGCGCTTAAGCGCATTATTCATACGCCAAAGGCGCACGGAACACAGTAACCTAGATAGTACGCGGTGTACAGCGAGGTTGCGAAGATTTTTAATTATAATTTCGCAACGCAGTAATGCGCCCAAAAAATGTATTTATAGAAGTGTCCTTATACGATTGCAACAGGATAAGAGCCTAAGTGTTTCAGATATGAAGCGCGGCTTTCTATTTCCTTGATGGCTGCTGCTACATTCGCATTCTGTTCATGGCCTTCAATATCCACGTAAAACACATATTCCCAAATACCTGCTTTTGATGGCCTGGACTCTAGCTTGGTCATGCTAACGCGATGCTCGGCCAATGGTGCCAGCAACCCAAGAATCGCTCCAGGCTGGTTTTTGGTAGCCATCACCAGTGATGTCTTATCTTTACCTGAAGGCGCTACACCATGGTTTGCAATCACTAAAAAACGTGTAGTATTTTTAGGATCATCTTCTATGTTCTCTGCGAGCACATTCAGGTTAAACAATTCTGCCGCACGCTTGCTGGCAATTGCCGCTACCGGTGTATTCTTGGTGGTTACCAGATCATGCGCCATCTGCGCAGCAAGCGCATTGCTAACCACCGCCTCGCGCGTTACATTAGGCATCACACGATTAAGCCATTCATGGCACTGTGAAAGTGATTGCGCGTGAGAAAAAATATGAGTGATTTTACTGAGATCGGATTGCGCAGACAGCAAACAATGATGAACTGGAATCGTCACTTCACCGCAGATCTTCAACGGACTGCTCAGCAGCAAATCCAACGTCAATCCCACTGCACCTTCATTTGAGTTCTCTACCGGAACGATACCGTAGTCAGCCTGCCCGGACTCTACAGTACGAAACACCTCATCAATTGACCCACAGACAACAGCTCCCCGGCCCTGCCCGAATTGCTTAAGCGCAGCCTCTTCGCTATAAGTGCCCAATGGGCCAAGGAATGCCACAGTTAATTCTTTTTCCAGCGCACGGCAGTTAGACATAATACTGCGGAATATATTGGTCACTGCCTCAGCCGGCAATGGGCCATTATTATGCTCAAGCAAACGCCTTAACACCTGCGCTTCACGCTCAGGTCGATAAATCACACCGTCATCCTTAAGTTCACCTATATGGCGGGCATGGCTGGCCCGGTCATTAACAAGCTTTAATATCTGCTCATCAATAGCATCAATTTGATCGCGATGTTGCTTTAATTTATTTGATGACTGTAAATCTGACATTTCTAATGTGCGCTTTCAAAAGCTTTCATATAGTTGATTAAGGCCTGCACGCCCTCAATCGGCATTGCATTATAAATTGACGCACGCATGCCGCCAACCATACGGTGGCCTTTTAACTGCAACAGGCCGTTTGCCTCGGCGCCCTTCAAAAACGCTTCATTTAATGATTCATCTTTGAGGAAGAAAGGAATATTCATGCGTGAACGATTGTTAACCGCCACATTGTTCAGGTAAAAATCAGTTCTATCGATATAGTCGTAGAGCAATTTTGCCTTGGCAATATTTACCTTCTCAATCGCAGCCACCCCACCCTGCTCCAGCAACCATTCAAATACCAGACCGGCAATATAAATACTATAAGTCGGTGGCGTATTGATCATGGACTGATTTTCGGCCTGTGTTTCCCAGTTAAATACTGCTGGCGTCAGTGGTGACGCTTTGCCTAACAAATCTTCGCGTACGATCACAATACACAAACCGGCCGGGCCGATATTTTTCTGCGCACCACCGTAAATAACACCATACTGGCTTACATCCACCGGTCTGGAAAGGATGTGTGAAGACATATCGGCAACAATAGGCACACCACCGGCATCCGGCAATCCATCGAACTCAACACCGTTAATCGTTTCATTGGTGCAGATATGCAAATACTGGGCGTTTTTATTCAGTTTCCAGTCAGCATATGCAGGCACATGCGTGAATTTATCAGCTTCACTGCTAGCCACCACATTGATTTTGCCATATGCGCTGGCATCTTTCACGCTGCGCTGAGACCATGCGCCGGTCACTACATAATCAGCTTCGCCACCGTTAAGCAGATTCATTGGAATAAACGCATTCTCGGCGATTGCCCCACCCTGCAAAAACAGTACTTTATAGTTTTGCGGAATATTCAGCAAGGTACGTAGATCAGCTTCGGTTTTCGCCAGAATACTGGTGAATTCCTTGCCGCGGTGTGACATTTCCATCACACTCATGCCGGAACCATGCCAATCCAGCATTTCTGCCTGAGCGCGCTGTAGAACTGGCTTTGGTAAAACTGCGGGACCGGCAGAAAAATTATAAATTTGTGTCATTCCTAAAACCTTAAAAACCTAAATTAGCCACAGATGAACGCTGATAAACACAGATAAAACCCAAAAACATAAAAGCTTACATCAGTCGATCTATCATCCTTAGCCACATATATCCATACCACTATAAGAACTAAGCTTCCTCATCCTCATCAGTTTCTACAATCTTCTCAATCCCTGAAAGTTTTTCACCTTCACCCAGATTGATCAGTGTTACACCCTGTGTCGCACGGCCTAATTCACGGATCTCTTTTACACGTGTACGAATCAGGACACCGCCAGTGGTAATGAGCATGATTTCATCTTCATCGTTCACCAATTTGGCTGCTACTACCAAGCCGTTACGCTCACTCACTGCAATCGCCTTAACACCTTGTGTACCACGGCCAGAATGACGGAAATCAGCCAATACAGTACGCTTGCCGTAACCATTTTCAGTCGCTACCAGCACGGTCTGTTTGTCATCTTCCGCTATCAGGAGTGATAATACCTGCTGTTTAGCAGCTAGCTTCATGCCACGCACACCACGTGTTGCACGGCCCATCTGACGCACTTCCTCCTCATCAAACCAGACTGCCTTACCACCGTCAGAAACCAGCACAATGTCATTGTTACCGTTCGTAATTTCGGCACCCACCAGATAATCACCATCATCCAGATTAATGGCAATAATGCCGGACTTACGTGGGTTTGAGAATTCAGTCAGCGCGGTTTTCTTCACGGTACCTAAAGCAGTCGCCATAAAGACAAAATGGTTCTCATCAAACTCTTTCACGGAGAGAATTGCGTTGATCTTCTCGCCTTC
>JALRGX010000079.1 GCA_023259635.1 Methylotenera sp.
ATTAATAAAGTCATTGGTTCATATGGTAACAGTTACGTTAACAGCATGACGTTGAATAGCGGCACAGCGAATGTTAATATTGACTTTAACGAATTATCCCGCTGGACAACCTCAAACATCACGGTGACTATCGTATGACCATTATCAAACGCGCAGACCTGGGTCGACCCTTAACGTGGGACGAACTGGATGATAACTTCCAGCAGGTTGATAATTTGACAGCTGCCGCATCAGCAGCTGTATCGAGTGCATCGGCTTCTGCCACAGCTGCCGCAGGTAGTGCTACAAATTCACTTAACAGTGCAAATAGTGCTGCTACTTCGGCTTTAGATGCTTTGAATTCGTCCGAAGTAGCTATCAATGCGCTAATGAACTCAACATTCGAACCGAGTAGTTTCGATTTCACCACCGGTGGTACACTTGATACCACTGACCGCAATAAAGCAGTTTACAATCCTGCGGATAATAACTGGTATTCGTGGGCGGGTACGCTGCCACATGTTGTGGCGCCTGGAGCCGACCCGACGGCGGACAGTAATTGGAAACCCCGCACCGACCAGCTATTAAGACAGGAATTATCTTCTGAAGTTGTAGGGTCGTCCGGCGGTACAGTGGTCCATATAGAGCCAGGAGTAGCGCCCGCAGTATGGGGAGAAAGGTCAGTAAAGAATTTGATCTTAGATGGTTTGGCCGGGTTACGTAAGTGCTTTGGCGCATTGGGGGACGGTGGCGCGACTGATGGTGGCGCAAAAGACACCCAAGCAATAGAAGACGCACATTTCGAGATGAAAAATGTGCTGTATCGCCGCCGCTCGGCAGAGACGGATGAAAGCACAATCAGTTTTATGCTACAAAAAGGACCCGGTATTCTCTATGAGAATGGTGTGTATAAATATAATGGCACTGGTTTAAATCTATCGGTGGGTGATACATTTATTTTAAACGTTAGAGGTGAGAGTGCATTAGGAACTAAAATACTGTTGCCTGATGATGTATATCTATTTGATTTCGATAATAACCCTGTGTATTCACATTTATCAAACATGACAATACACGGCGGTAAAGGTGCTGTTCGCTATAAAGCTAAAAGTCGGATTACTGGAGATTTTCATGTTTTTAAAGATTTACGCCTTTCTAGATTTTCCGAGTGCGGTATTAGTAATAACTCAATAGATATGCCGTATTTTCGGGTATTGAATAGCCGATTCTATGGTAAAACATCCGCGCAACCTATCGCGGTATGTGTGTCTGGCTTATCTGCTGGCGGTTTCGTTCGAGATTGTTTGTTTAGTGACTTCAAATATGCCATAAAACTTGCAGTTGGTGACAATGGTACTGAGCGAAACGGACCAGCGACCCCGTTTAATATTGAGGATAATGATTTTTATCGCACAGGCGCGCGTGGTTCATCTGCATCGTACGATGTGTGGATCGAGCCTGGCGCGACTACTAATAACGCGGGTAGAGCAATCAGATTTGCCGGTAATAAATTCGGCCAGGAAAATTTAATCACGCCTGATACCTCCATTCTCGTTGCAGATAGTGGGACTGGTGCCGGGTTAAATTTAAACGGGGATCGGGCGCATGTCGAAACGCAATCCACCGGTTTCGTATCCGGATTGAGATTTGAAGGTAATAACGTTAACTCCAGTAATGCGGGGTATATCGCGCCATTCCTGAGAAGCTATACTCCGAACTTAGGTAACTGCTATTTCTCAGACATCTATGATAATGATATGCCGTCGCGCATTATTGAGTTTGCTGGCGGTATCACGCAATCACAGGTAACTAATCTTACCCGTAGTAATTTATTCAATGCAGGGCAATGTCTGGCATTACAAGAAGGCGGAGAGCCTAAACTCCTTAGTAATTTAAATGGTATCTTTGGTATCGAGGATAAATTAAATTACTATTCCGGGCACCCTCAATCAACCTACTATCCGGTAGGTACGGCTAAGATCGATTTTGTATCACTATTTTCGGCAGAAACTTCAACCATAACTGGCTTTGATGGCACTAAAACCGCCGTTCCTTGTTCTTATGGTGCCCTTACCGAAGCGGTAGAATTTTCAATGTCTTTACCAACAGGTAGACTGATTCAAGCGGTTACAGGGCTTATCGCTGATAGAAAGACATGGTTAGACGTTGAGGTTAAGCGTGGTTCATCAAACTCAGTGCAAAGTGTAAAAATAGAAATACTTGATTCTACGGGTACCATTATATGGTTGCGTAGAATAATTTTGCTGGACTCCTTATCGCGGTGGCAAAAAGTTACATTGCCGTTTGTACCATCCGCCGCAGGCAATTGTATAGTCAGATTTAGCGCCGCAGCGACGTACTCCGCCGGTTCTTCCACCAATTTCATAATTGGTAATCTCAATGTGTATCATAACGATACACCTATTTCTACAGGGCTTAATAGTGGACTAAGTTCTAACTGGTCACGGCAGCACAACATCATGGGTACTAAACACGAATGGTATGATGCTTCTGGTAACAAGAGAGCTAAGTCAAGTCAACCTCTATCAGACACTGATGGGGTTATAATTAGTGTAAACGTGACACCGTAGGAGATTGATATGAACATATCGGTTAATTTTGATTTTAATGGCGTATCGGTAGTTAACGGCATCGCCACGATTGTGGAGCCATCCGTTAAAAACGGTGGCGAAACATTGCGCTTTGGCGTTATCTATCAGGCAGACGCTGGAAATCCTCTTATCAAATCTGAAATTTACGAATGCGGTTACGATTTGGATGGGCCAGACATTTTCAGTCAAGCCCTTGCGTTTCTAGTATCTGATACAGATTTCGCTAATAAAATGGTTAAGTAAACCTTGCTATGGGGGGGTGATTACCCCCCCCCCCCCCATAAATTTATCTTAAAAGTTCAGGAATTATGGCGGCAGAGGCGGTTAGGGCTATTAAAGGCCCGGTAATGTCGTCTCCTTTAGCAAAAGCCGTCTGCGCTTCTATCATTTTACGCGTCAATATAGCCCATAATGCCTGATTAAACATATAGTCCAACTGCTGTCCTGATAATTCTGGATGTTGTTCCGCAAGCTCCTTAGCCGCGTCCGTTGTAGCACGCACAAAGGTGTCAAGATGCAATTGCGCTGTATTAAGAATCATGTTTTCCCCGATCATATCTAGTCCTCCGGTATTCCGTCTATAAACCATTTAAACCCCTACGCCACAACGTCGGCGCGTTTAAGTGATGGATTGCTGTAAATAGTAACGGCGATGCGCGTCATGCCAGCTTTAAGGCTCGAGACCGTATCGCTGCCGCTTATTTGAATACTATGTTAGTTTGACGAGTACGTCAACAACTATTTTCGGGCGTCGACGATAACGCCGCCCATTCCGCTGCCGTCACCTCCAGACACATTTCAGCCGGAGTGACGGCAGCGGAATGGGAAACCCGACAACCGAAGCGGAAGATGTACTTCAGATACCCATTGGGGGGGGGGGGATTAACACTCATGCGGTGATCAGTTAAATTGACTAATGAG
>JALRGX010000004.1 GCA_023259635.1 Methylotenera sp.
TATAAACCGCCGTCAGGTGCCAAACCACCCAACAGGATTTGACTAAAGCTTTGTGCAGGCGACTGCCCGCGTGTGCTGATATATTTCATTTTTTATCTTTCAAACTTCCGTCATTCCAGCGTAAGCTGGAATCCAGTTACAACAGGTCATGATATAAATCACGCCAAATTAAATTATTTTTCTCAATAAGTTCGATTTTCCAAGCACGTTTCCATGCTTTGATATTCTTCTCTCGACTAATTGCCGATTCCATTGTTTCATGAGTTTCGTAGTAAACCAAATTATGCACAGCATACTTTTTAGTAAACCCATCTACAAAATCATTTTTATGTTGCCAAACACGCTTTATTAAGTCAGAAGTAACACCGACGCATAAAGTACCGTTCTACTTGCTTGCCAAAATATAAACACTAGGCTGCATGGCTTCTGGATTCCAGCTTACGCTGGAATGACTCTTCGCTTATTTTGCCAACTCTTCCATGCGGATGCGCACTACTTTACCGGTAATGGCAGGAAGCGCCTCAATTGCCGCAATCGCAGCATTCATGTTCTCTTCAATAGTGACATGCGTCAGGATAACAATATCAGCTTCAGTCTCGTTCTCATCCGGCTCTTTTTGCATCATGGCATCAATGGAAATATTACGATCGCCCAATACCTTGGTAACGTCAGCGAGCACGCCTGGCTTATCGCTGGCACGTAAACGCAAATAATAGGCGCTCTGCACCTTACCGATAGGCAAGACTGGCAAATCCATCACCTGGTCAGGCTGGAATGCCAGGTAAGGTACGCGCTGAGCACTGTTTGCATCGATTAACCGTGCAACATCCATCAAGTCTGCAACAACTGCACTTGCAGTTGGCTCTGCACCGGCACCCGCCCCATAATAAAGGGTGGGGCCAACAGCATCGCCCTTCACAACAACGGCATTCATCGCGCCGTTCACATTCGCTACCAGACGTTTCTCAGGAATCAGGGTTGGATGCACGCGCAGCTCTACGCCGTCATCGGTACGCTTGGTAATACCAAGCAGCTTCACGCGATAACCTAACTCTTCAGCATATTTGATATCGACCTGCTGCAGTTGGGTAATGCCTTCTGTATATGCCTGATCAAATTTCATCGGCATACCGAAAGCAATCGCGGACATGATCGTCAGTTTATGCGCTGCATCAATGCCCTCCACGTCAAAGGTAGGGTCAGCTTCTGCATACCCCAAGCGCTGCGCCTCGCCCAAAACGTCAGAAAAGTTAAGGCCTTTTTCACGCATTTCAGTCAGGATGAAATTGGTTGTACCGTTAATGATACCTGCCACCCATTCAATGCGATTAGCGCCCAAGCCTTCACGCAAAGCCTTAATGATCGGGATACCACCAGCTACTGCAGCTTCAAACGCAACCATCACATTATTCGCCTGTGCAGCAGCAAAAATCTCATTGCCGTGCAACGCAATCAGTGCCTTGTTTGCAGTGACTACATGTTTCTTATTGGTAATGGCTTTAAGCACCAATTCTTTACTTAGCGTGTAACCGCCGATCAACTCAACCACAACATCCACATTCGGGTTATTAACCACGGCAAATGCATCATCGGTAACATCAACACTGCTGGCGACAATTGCTTTTACACGCTCGACGCTTCTATCCGCAACCTGCACTACGTTAATCGCAACGCCGCTGCGACGTGAAATTTCTGCCGCATTACGGGTTAAAACGGTATAGGTACCGCCGCCTACTGTGCCTAAGCCTAATATACCTACATTCAACTGTTTCAAGCTTCTGCTCCAATTTTGTTCGTATTATGTTTTTTTCTGTAATTTTCCAGGAATCTGGCAATGCGTCTGATCGCCTCAGCGAGGTCATCTACGTTTGGTAAAAATACCACACGGAAATGATCAGGTTTTTTCCAGTTAAAACCGGTACCCTGCACCAGCAATACTTTCTCTTCCAATAACAGATCCAGGATAAATTGCTGGTCATCCTTGATAGGATAAATTTCAGGATCCAGCTTGGGGAACAGATACATTGCTGCCTGTGGCTTGGTGCAACTCACCCCCGGAATTGTATTCAGCATTTCATAAGCAATATCACGCTGCTTACACAAACGCCCTTCCGGTGCCACCAGATCATCAATACTCTGATAGCCGCCGAGCGCTGTCTGAATCGCCAGTTGACCAGGCACATTCGAGCATAGGCGCATGGATGCCAGCATGTTCAGGCCTTCGATGTAGTCTTTGGCAGATTTTTTATCACCGCTAACAATTAACCAGCCTGCACGATAACCGCAGGTACGGTAGTTCTTAGACAAGCCATTAAAAGTAACGAACAGAATATCCTCTGCCAAAGATGCAATCGAGGTGTGTACATTACCGTCGTATAAAACCTTATCGTAGATTTCATCAGCAAATATCACGAGGCCATGGCGACGGGCAATCTCGATAATACCTTCCAGAATCTCGCGCGGATACAGGGCACCAGTCGGGTTATTCGGATTAATCACCACAATACCGCGTGTATTGGGTGTGACTTTAGACTCCATATCCTTCAAATCTGGCATCCAGCCAGTTGCCTCGTCACATAGATAGTGACGTGCCGTACCGCCAGCCAAATTGACTGCGGCAGTCCATAATGGATAATCCGGCATCGGTATCAAAACTTCATCACCATTATTCAGCAAGCCCTGCATCGCCATCACAATCAATTCAGACACACCGTTACCGATAATAATGTCATCGACTGTTACGCCGTTAATATGCTTGCCCTGCGTATAATGCATAATCGCCTTGCGCGGCTCGAACAAACCCTTACTGTCAGTGTAGCC
Organism: Methylotenera sp.; assembly: GCA_023259635.1. Lineage (GTDB taxonomy): Bacteria > Pseudomonadota > Gammaproteobacteria > Burkholderiales > Methylophilaceae > Methylotenera. The sequence goes on from JALRGX010000004.1 coordinate 2,821, forward strand.
GCCGGCCTTTGACATGTTGCGGATTACATCCTGCTGGATTTCCTCCGGCACCTCAAAACCAAACGCCGCAGGATTACCGATATTGAGCTTGATGATGCGCTGGCCGTCTTCTTCCATTTCGCGCGCGCGTTGTAGCACGGGGCCACGAATATCGTAACAGACGTTATTAAGTTTATTAGATTTGAGTATGGGCTGCATGATGCAAGAATTTGTGCTTAGAAAGCATAATAGTTAAAGGTGCTAGTTTACATTAGAATGCTGTATTCGTTCAATTAAAGCCGGGTCAAAGCGGCTTAAAATCAACTATGAAATTACACCTAACCACAGCTGAAAATAACAATTTAATCACCGCCTATGGTGCCGATTACATTGAAATCAACAAACAGCGTTACCCACATAACCTGATTGTGACGCCAGAAGCACTCATTCATGACTGGGAGGCAGTGAATTTTGCCGAGCTAAACAATAAGCATTTTGAGAAAATTGCAGATTTAAACCCTGAAGTAGTGCTACTGGGCACGGGAGCCACACATTTGTTTTTACACCCAAAACACTACCGGAGCCTGACAGACAACGGAATTGCTCTGGAGTGCATGTCTACGGCGGCAGCCTGCCGCACCTATAATATCCTGATGAGTGAAGGCCGCACAGTGACTGCAGCACTGATTCTATAGCCGCCATCAAAAACCAAGCTAATATAAAAAAGGCGCCCAACTGAGCGCCTTTTTTATATGCCACCCTAAACTATAAGTTTTTAGTAGATAAAGTCAGTGTAGCGTTAGTGCCACCAAAACCAAAACTGTTGGATAACGCTGTTTCAATCTTCACATTCTCTATGCCAGCACGTACGATATTCAATCCTTCAGCCGCCGGGTCCAAGGTTTCGATATTAGCCGAAGCTGCAATAAAGTTATTTTCCATCATCAGCAAGGTATAGATCGCTTCGTTGACACCTGCCGCACCTAATGCGTGACCAGATAGAGACTTGGTTGAAGCAATTGCAGGGTTCTGTTTTAAACCGTTTTCGCCAAAAACTTCACGAATTGCTTCCAGCTCCTTCACATCACCTACCGGTGTGCTGGTACCGTGCGTATTGATATAGTCAATATTCGCTTCAACACCATCTAATGCCATCTGCATGCAGCGCACAGCCCCTTCACCTGAAGGCGCAACCATATCATATCCATCTGAAGTTGCACCGTAACCTATAACTTCAGCATAAATCCTGGCGCCGCGCGCCTTGGCATGCTCATAATCTTCAAGTACCAGAATGCCACCACCACCAGAAATCACAAACCCGTCACGATTCGCATCATAGGTACGTGAGGCTTTTTCTGGTGTTTCATTATATTTGCTGCTCAATGCACCCATCGCATCAAACATAAACGAAAGAGTCCAATGCTCTTCTTCAGCTCCGCCAGCGAAAACAATATCCTGCTTGCCCATCTGAATTTGTTCCACACCGGCACCAATACAGTGTGCGCTGGTAGAACAAGCCGAGCTTATACCATAATTCACGCCCTTGATTTTCGCTCCGGTCGCCAGACAGGCAGACACGCCGCTTGCCATGGCTTTTGTCACCATATAAGGCCCTACACGGCGCACGCCTTTTTCACGTAACGTATCAATGCCTTCCAAAATACTTTCATGTGAAGCACCGCCGGCACCTACAATCAGGCCGGTACGCACGTTGGAAACGAGTTCTTCAGGAAGATTGGCATCAGCAATCGCTTCCTGCATTGCCAGCCATGCATAGGCATGGCCTTTTGCCATGAAGCGCAGGAGTTTGCGATCAATCAGTTCTTCAATATTAAGATTTTTAATTGAACCGGCCACATGGGAGCGTAACCCGCGTTCAGCGTACTCCGGCTGATAGGTAATACCTGATCGGCCATTACGCAGACTATCCAAAACTTCGGTTTTATTGTTTCCAAGACTGGATACAATCCCCATCCCGGTAATAACGACACGACGCATTATCGTGCACTCCTATAAAAAATTAATGACTAAATTCTAACTCAAGTAATTTTAAACTTATTGTTATTAAGTTGAGTTAAAAGTTATCTGTGCGCGTAAACAATCCAACACGCAAGTCATTGGCTGCGTAAATCTCGCGGCCATCGATTTGCATCGTTGCATCAGCAATACCCATCACCAGCTTACGCATAATCACGCGTTTCAAATCTATGGTGTAAGTTGCCAACTTTGCTGTCGGCAACACCTGACCGGTAAACTTAACTTCACCAGCGCCCAGCGCGCGACCGCGTCCAGGGCCACCCATCCAGCCCAGATAAAAACCTACCAGTTGCCACATTGCATCCAGCCCCAGACAGCCTGGCATCACCGGATCACCGGTGAAATGGCAATCAAAAAACCATAAATCCGGTTTAATATCCAGCTCTGCGATAATCTGGCCATTGCCATATTTACCGCCTTCTTCAGTAATAGAAATAATACGATCAAACATCAACATTGGCGGCAATGGCAATTGCGCATTACCAGGGCCAAACATTTCACCACGACCACATTTGAGTAATTCTTCTTTTGTATAGCTATTTTGTTTTTGCATGATTTTATTTCTTTAATCGTTTTCTAAACTGGCTTTTTGCATTTATTGAACATTGCACTAAACCGATGGATTTGATTCAACCTGTAATTTAATCCTATTCACGCTATTTTCGCTGGAAATCGATTTTTACGAAAGCATTATTCACATTACATAAGCGTTTTATCACTTTTTTGGCCAAATGAAAATAAATTTACACCGGGGTATACAGATCTGTTTACCCCTGATGAAAAAAAGTTTACTATTCACTTTGCTAAATTTTAACCATTTCATAAAGACACGGGAAATTTCATGAGTGACGCACAACTAGCCGATTGGCGCAATCTTGCACTAACCTTAGAAACTGAAGTTAATAAAGTAGTAGTGGGCCAGCACACGCCAATACGCCTAATCACCACTTCAATTTTTGCACGCGGCCATGTATTGCTTGAAGGTGATGTCGGTGTAGGCAAAACAACGCTGTTGCGCGCATTCACACGCGGCATCGGCGGTGGATACCAGCGTATCGAAGGCACCATTGACCTGATGCCGAACGACCTGGTTTACCATACCTACCTTGGTGAAGATGGCAAGCCCCATGTTAGCCCGGGACCATTGCTAATGTCCGGCGAAAATCTTTCCGTATTCTTTTTTAATGAAATCAACCGCGCACGTCCACAAGTGCATTCACTGCTGTTGCGTGTAATGGCTGAGCGCAGTTTGTCTGCATTCAATGCCGAACATTACTTCCCGCACATGATCGTGTTTGCAGACCGCAACCAGGTTGAAAAAGAAGAAACTTTTGAAATCCCGTCCGCAGCACGCGACCGTTTCATGATGGAAATCCCTATTGTGGTACCGGCAGATGACGACATCATGGAAGCACTGGTGTTTGATACACGCTTCCATAACGTAGATGCCCTGGTTGAAACCATCAAGGCTGACATCCTGCAATTCGACGAACTGAACACTTTCTCGGGCGTTTTGCAAAACAGCATTGTAGCCAGCGAAACACTCAAGAAATATGCGCTCAATCTCTGGAAAGCGACCAAAGCGCCGCTGGATTACGGCGTAAAAGTATCCGGCGTAGACATGAACCGCCTGGTGCTTTCAGGCGCCAGCCCACGCGGCATGAGCATGATGTTACGTGCTGCTCGTGTAAACGCATGGCTGAACAACCGCAGTGCAGTATTACCAGACGATATCCACGCAGTATTCCATGCCACGATTGCACATAGACTTGTATTCAGCCCGGTATATGAAATGCGCCGTACTGAAATTGCACGCGAGATGTTGACCGGCATTATTAATGCGGTTTCCGCACCTTAATTTATAGTGTTATTTCCTCGCTGGATTACATCTCTACAAAATCACTTTTATGATTGAACATATTAAATCTTTTGATTACCACATAGGCTGGCGTTCCCGTGGCCGCAACCCTGGCCGCCATGCCAGCACGCAACGCGGCATGGGTATGGAGTTCCGTGGGCACACTACACTGCTTTCATACCCTGATCCGCGCCGCATCGACATTCGCCAGACTATCCGCGACCCGCTGGAGCAGGTGTATGTGCGTTTGTTCAATCAAAAAAGCGCTACGCCTGTATTCGTAATCTGCGACTTGTCCGGCAGCATGAATTTTGGTGCCAAGAAACGTAAAATCAAGCTTGCCGCTGAAATTGCCGAGTCTGTAGCGCAATCAGCGAGCGAGCATCATGACCCGTTCGGCTTTATCGGTTTTGATGAAAAAGTACGTGAGGATTGGATCAGCACAACCTCCTATAAATCCCATCATGCGATTGCAATGGCCGAGTCGCTTAAAGACTTCCACCCTGCCCCGGTTAACTGTAACGGCATTACCGAAGTCTATCGCTACCTGCCGCGCGAGCGTTCACTGGTGTTTTTAATTTCTGACTTCCACATGCCGAATGATGTGCTGGAAGAAGGATTATCCAACCTGTTACGCCACCACATCGTACCTATCGTGCTGTGGGATGCTGCCGAATACAGAAACCTTCCGGAATTTGGCCTGGCCAATGTGACAGATGCAGAAACCGGCGAAAAACGCACCCTGTTAATCCGCAAAGAATTGCGCGAAAAAATCGTGCAATCCTTTGAAAACAGGCGCGAAGAAATATATGAACTATTTATGCGCTATGACATGCCGCCCTTCTATGTAGAAAACGAGTTTGATGCAGATTTACTCACGGAATATTTTCACCAATTTGTAGCAGGCTAATTTAAGTAAAAACCACTATGACAAAATCTATTCGCAAATATGCACTGTTGCTTTTAATGTGCATGGCACCAATCACAGTATTGGCGCTAGATAGCCAGGAACTGCCCGATGTTAAAGAAGGCATCGTCAGCATTGAAACCAAAGAACCGGTAAGGCTGGTCGGCTACACCGTGGGAGACGTGATTGAGCGTGAAATAACGCTCACTATCAAAGCGCCATATAAATTAATCGACACTTCGCTGCCTATCCCTGGCTACGAAAAACGTTACAAAGGCCAATTAATCGGTATTGAGTTAAAAAGCATCAATCATGTGAAAGAAGAGTCTAAAAACCAGACTACACACCACATCAAACTTGCATATCAGGTATTTACCAACAATGTAGTAGCAAAGCCCGCATCCCTAGGGCCTGAATACCTGAACCTGATCAACACCGAGGATAAAGATGACTTGGTGAAATATCGTATCCCCAGCCTGAGCATCGCGATTTCACCTATCGCCATCTTTGGTCAGGTCAAGATTGAAAACAATATGAGTCCTTTTCTTGGACCGCTATTGATATCCGATCATAAGGAAATACAAACCCTGGAAATCTCGCTGGTAGTGCTTGCCTTGAGCCTGACAGGTTTGCTGTATATTCTGGGAAAACGTGCATGGTTGCCGCGTATGGGCAGGGCTTTTGCTAGAACCTACCGTGCTGTACGCAAAACAGAAAATACTGAAGACGGTTTAAAACAGGCAATTTCAGCACTGCACCAAGCCTTTAACACCACAGCAGGGATGAGTGTATTTAATGATAACTTATCGGAGTTTCTGCATAACCATCCGGATTTTCACCCGATACGACCTGAAATAGAAGAATTCTTTAATTTATCCCGCCAGGTCTATTTCGAACCCTCATTCCAGCCTGAAAGTAAATATGGCGTTAACAATGATCCACATAAATGGCTGATCAACTTCACGCGCCATTGCCGCGATTGCGAGCGCGGCCTGATTCCTGAACCAATGAAGGCAGGAGCTTAAGCCATGGTTCTTTCCCACCCATGGCTATTGTGGCTGCTGCCACTGGCCGCTTTGCCATTGCTACTACAGCGTACCCATGTCAAGCATTACTCCTGGGTCGACATGCTGCCAAAAGACTCGTTGTCAGACCTGCTTGGTTTGATACTGAAGATATTAGCCTTACTCACGCTGGTTTTTATTATTCTAGGTCTTGCAGCACCGCATACAACCGAAAGAAAAATTGAGCGCACCGGTGTTGGTGCACAGATTGCGCTGGTACTGGATCGCAGCGCCAGTATGGATGATCCATTTTCCGGCACAGCCAATGCAACCGGGAGTAGCACTGTAGGTGAAACCAAGTCGGTTGCCGCCGCCAGACTGATTACCGACTTTGTAAAATCACGCCAGCAGGACATGTTCGGCATGATTACCTTCAGCAACTCGGCGATGTATGTACTGCCGCTAAGTGAGAATAAAAAAGCAATCATTGCCGCAGTGCAGGCAACTGGCGGCAACGCCCTGTTTCAAACCAACATCGGCAGCGGTTTGACTAGCAGTGCAGCACTGTTTGATAAAGTCCCTGATTCCGGCTCACGCGCTGTCATTCTATTATCTGACGGTGCAGGCCGTATGGATGCCAACACCCAGCAAAAAGTCAAAGACTGGTTTGATCGCTTGCATATCAGCCTTTACTGGATTGTGTTGCGCCAACCAGATGGCCTCAGCATCTTTGATCCGAATTTCAAACCGGTTGAAGATCAGCCACTCCCTGCAGAAATCGAGCTGTATGAGTTTTTCAAAACCCTGAAAACACCTTTTAAGGCTTATGAAGCTGAAGATCCAAAATCGTTACAGCTGGCAATGAATGACATTAATAACCGCGAAAAAAAGCCGATTACATATTTAGAAAAAATACCTGGCCACGATTATTCAAATGTCTGTTTTATTATTGCAGCGATGATGATTGCATTATTACTGGGCGTGAAACACTTAGAGGTTAAAACATGGCACTAAATTTTAAAAAACTATCAGCGGTAAAAATGATGCGTTTTTTTACAGCTAAAAAACTTACCTGGCTATTCATCATAGTCGCAATCACTGCAACTGGCACGGCGATCTACAACTTTAACCGCATCCAGCAAATTAAAGCTTTTAACAGCGCTATCAGCGAGGGCGTCCCGCCCAAAACAGACTTGCAGAGTTTTGAGGCAAAGTTCTCAACTGCTTTCTGGCTGGCCAAGCATGAACGCTACAAAGAAGCCACCCTGCTATTCAACAAGATTCTTAATGGCGCCACAAATGAGCAAAAGGCGGCAATTCACTACAACCTGGGCAACATATTCTTTCTGCGCGGACTATTTATCAACGGTACAAGCATGACGGTACGCGACGAAGCCGAATACTTGATGCGTCAGGCAAAAACGGCTTACGTGCAATCATTAAAACTCGACAATTCAAATTGGGGGGCGCGTCATAATCTGGATCGCCTGCTCACTATGTTACCGGCTACACCAACCCCAGGCGTGGGCGAAAGTGACACCCCAGGGCTGATTATGGGCAACATCCCGGTTGGGTTACCTTAAAGGATCGCCCGTTATGCATAACCTATATAACTACTTCCGCCACCGCCGCGATGTAACACTGCTTACCGTAGCGCTACTGCTGCTGGTTATTGCACTGTTTAATCCCAGGATACCCATCAAACGTGACATTTACAGCTATATACTGGTTGCTGATATCTCACAAAGCATGAACACAGTAGATAAAACGCTGAACGGCAAGCCGGTGTCACGCATGGTGTTCATGCAGGATCTAATGCATAGACTGGTCGGCGAACTGCCCTGCGGCACTAATGTCAGCATCAGCTTATTCGCGGGTGTGAGTGTTGCGGCACTATATACGCCGATTGAAGTTTGCGAAAATTTTGATGCGATTAACGACACCATTGATCACCTTGACTGGCGCACTGCCTGGTCTGGTAATAGCCGCGTGCGCTCAAGCATGGCTACACTCGCTAAAACCATACGCTCGTTCCCGGAGCCTGCACAAGTGGTTTATTTTACCGATGGTGAAGAAGCGCCCAAGCTGCATGTATTTAACCGGGCAGACCTCACCGGCTTTCAAGGAGGCGATGACTGGCTTTTTGTCGGCATAGGCTCAGATGCTGGCACGCCGATACCTAAACTGGATGAATATAATCAGCTCATTGGTTATTGGTCAGGTGACAGCTTTGCCATGCAGCCGGGCATTGCGCAGATTTCCGAGTCTAACCTTGGTGTTAGGGATGATAACGTGGCCGGTAGTACCAGTGACCGTTATTTATCCAAGCTGGATGAAGAGTACTTAAAGGAACTTGCAAAAGAAATTAATGGCTTATATGTACGCGGCAACAGCGTACATGATGTATTAGCTGCCATGAAAAACCAGAAACCGGTGCGTAGAGACAAAGCCGGCTTTGAAATTCGCTGGATTCTGGCAGCCTTGGCTGGCATTCTGTTTATTCTAGCGTATACGCCAAAACACCCAGTGAAGGCGTTAAAAGCAGAATGGCTTAATATTGTAAACCGCCGTCGACTACAACAGTAGTGTCAATAAACGCTGATATCAAGACCATTTAGGTTATATTAGCTGTACCAACCAAAGAAAATAAAAAAGGCGAAAGCATGATGCTTTCGCCTTTTTTAATATATGGAGCGGGAAACGAGGTTCGAACTCGCGACCTCAACCTTGGCAAGGTTGCGCTCTACCAGCTGAGCTATTCCCGCGTTGTCATTACGTTGTGTCATCGTTAAGACAGGCGCCATTATAGAGATTTTGAGCTTCCCGTCAAGTATAACTTACGTTATTTTTACCAGTTTATTGCTGCTTTAATTTGGGCATTGCGGCTCTTAAATAATAAGCCATTGATAGCAATGTTAAAAATGCAGCAATCGCGATTAAAACCTGCCCAAAAACTTTTGTCGGGAATGTGCCAAGGTTTCCCATATGTATAGGATCCCAATACAGCAAAAATAAAATCGCCAGCATTTGTGCTGCAGTTTTCACCTTGCCGATCATCGCAACACCTACACTGCTACGCTGACCGACACCCGCCATCCATTCACGCAAGGCGCTGATTGCGATTTCACGGCCAATGATAATCAAGGCGATTACGGCGCCTACACGTTCAAATTCAACCAATACAATCAGAGCAGCAGCTACCATTAGCTTATCGGCAACCGGATCCAAAAATGCACCAAATGATGAAGTTTGATTTAAGCGACGCGCAAGGTAGCCATCGAGCCAGTCAGTAAATGCGGCAACAGCAAAAATCAGGGTAGCAGTTGCGTTTACCCAGTGCGCCGGAATCGCGCCAAACTTCTGCGGGTCTGTAGGTAGATAAAAAATAATCACAAACACGGGGATCAATAAAATACGTAACCATGTCAACATGGTCGGAATATTACAAATCATTTAACGCGCCCCTTTTAACATCAATGCAATTGTTCATATATTTTTTCGGCCAACATACGGCTGATACCTTCGACATTGGCAATTTCATCAATACTAGCACTTTTTACGCCATCCAGCCCGCCAAAACGGGTTAATAATGCCTTACGGCGTTTTGCGCCGACACCTTCAATATCTTCCAGGCTTGAATGCATTCGCACTTTGGCTCGCTTCGCCCGGTGCCCGGTAATGGCAAAACGGTGCGCTTCATCACGAATCTGCTGTAACAGATGCAGGCCTTTATTATCTTTCTCAAGATTAATCATTTCACCGGTATCTGAAAAAATCATGGTTTCCAGCCCGGGCTTACGCTCTTCACCTTTGGCAATACCAACCAGCAGAATATCATCCAGGCCGACCTCGGCCATGACTTCTATCGCCACGCCAAGCTGCCCCTTGCCACCGTCGATAAATACCAGATCCGGCCGTTTACCCTCACCCGCGGCCACTTTTCTGTAACGGCGCATCAGCACATCACGCATGGCAGCATAATCATCTAGCTGGGCAAGATAGAGTTCAGAAGTGGTATCCAAGTCACGATCCAAGTAAAACGACAGTTCTTTG
>JALRGX010000022.1 GCA_023259635.1 Methylotenera sp.
GTATATCATGGCCTGCTCATTTTCTTTGACCAAAATAACCGCTTAATCAGCAGCCGTATCTCTTCACACTAAATTCGACCATGACCGCGCCAACCAATCAGGACTTTCAATGGATGGCACAGGCTTTACACCTTGCCAGACAAGGCTTGTATACAACCACCCCAAATCCGCGGGTGGGATGTGTCATCGTTAAAAATAATCAATTCGTAGGCGCCGGAGCGCACTTAAAAGCAGGCGAACCGCATGCTGAAGTATATGCCCTGCGTCAGGCTGGTGCACAAGCAGAGGGCGCTGACATTTATGTGACGCTAGAGCCCTGCAGTCACCATGGTAGAACGCCGCCATGTGTCGAGGCGGTGATTGCCGCTAAACCCAGGCGCGTCATTATCGCGATGCAGGACCCGAATCCGCTGGTTGCAGGGCGCAGTGTTGCAGCTTTACGCGCACTGGGTATAGAGGTTGTCGTAGGGGTTATGGAGCATGAAGCGCGTGCTTTAAATTCCGGGTTTATCTGCCGCATGACGCGCGGTTTGCCTTATGTGCGATCTAAAATTGCAGCTAGCCTGGACGGACGTACAGCGCTTAATAATGGCAAAAGCCAGTGGATTACCGGTGAGCAGGCGCGGCGTGATGTGCAACATTGGCGTGCACAGTCTTGCGCTATTCTTACTGGTATCGGCACGGTCCTGGCTGATAATCCGAGTATGACAGTGCGGCTGGGTGATGTGACGCGACAACCGCTGCGGATTATTGTGGATAGCAGATTACAAACGCCAGTTGATAGCAAAATGCTTGATCCTGTAACCTTGAAACATAGCCCCGTTCTGATTGCATATGCAGAAGATAGAAATCAGTGTGCTGACAGATTGCAGCAGGCGGGCGCAGAGCTGGTACATTTGGCAGACTCTGACAATAAAGTGGATTTAAAGGCGTTATTGCAGGTTCTGGCGCAACGGGGCATCAATGATGTGCTGGTAGAAGCTGGCCAAGCCCTTAATGGTGCGTTATTGCATGCAGGCCTGATAGATGAGTTTGTTTTCTATTACGCGTCGAAACTGATGGGCGATGCAGCAAAAGCGATGTTTGCGATGCCGGAACTGACCGAGATGCAGCAAGCCATAGATTTGCAGATTATTGATATACGCCAAGTGGGGCAGGATATCCGGCTGCAGGCTAAACCTCTTAAAGCAAGCGCTTGATATTTATTAAATCATGATGCTCATAGACACCCATTGTCATCTGGATGCAGCGGAATTTGATGCAGATCGGGATATGGTTGCCAGGCAGGCGATACAAAATGGCGTTTGTGGCATCGTAGTACCCGCTGTGGCGCGCAATAACTTTGATAGTGTTGTAGCCCTGTGCGCGCAATATAAACATTGTGCCTGCGCGCTGGGAATTCATCCTATGTATGTTGATGCGGCAGCATTGGAAGATATTGCAATACTTGAGCAGTATGTCCTTAATCATGATCCGGTAGCGATAGGTGAGATTGGCCTGGATTATTTTTTGACGAACCCGCGCGATAACCCTGAAAATGTCGCGCGCCAGCACACTTTCTTTGTTGAGCAGCTAAAACTTGCCCGGCAGTACCAACTGCCTGTGATACTGCATGTGCGGAATGCCATTGATGATATCTTGAAGTACTTGCGCCAATATAAATTAGTGGGAGGTATTGCGCATGCGTTTAATGGCAGTTTCCAGCAGGCACAGCAGTTTATCGATCTGGGTTTTAAGCTCGGGTTTGGCGGTGCCATGACTTATAGCCGTGCATTAAAGATACGTGAGTTGGCTACCAAGCTGCCATTAGACGCTATTGTGCTGGAGACTGATGCCCCTGATATACCGCCTGAGTGGGTAGATAAAGGTGGCAGGAATAGTCCTGTGGAATTGCCGAAAATTGCACAGGTTTTAGCCGGGTTAAGGCAGGTGAACGTGCTGCAAGTGGTTGATATTACTGGCGCTAACGCGTTAAGAGTTTTGCCAAAAATGTCTGACTTATGCACATGAGTTAAAGTGCTACTTTAAGGTGTGGTTAAAAATGCTTATTAATCAACGTCAATTATGTAACCTATTGATTTTAAATAATTTAATAATAGATTAAAAAATAAGCGATTTAAAAAAAACCTTATAAATTGGTAAGTTACATTTTGTAATCACAATTATTCACAAAGTTATCCACAGATAATGTGGAGAGTTTTTTTCAATTTATTGAACTTATTAAAAGTCAACTTTTTAATAAAATTATTTTTAGTAAAAAGAGTATAAAAAGTTAATATTTTATGTTAGTGGACAATCAGCATTACCGTACTATCTGGCCCAATTCGAGCGGTGTTGTTCCTGTAGTGGAAATCATCGACCAGACCAGATTGCCGCATGAATTTAAGATTGTGGAAATTTCCAGTCTGGAGCAAATGATAGGCGCGATTAAAACCATGCAGGTACGTGGCGCACCGTTGATTGGGGCCGCAGCAGCTTATGGTATGGCGCTGGCGATACTGAGTGAATCTAGTGATGAGTATTTACAATTGTCAGCGCAGCGGCTTATTGCCAGCAGGCCAACTGCTGTGAATTTGAAATGGGCAGTTGAGCGCATGCTCAACCATTTGCTTGCGCTGCCTGTCCCTGAGCGCTTGCAGGCGGCATGGATTGAAGCTGCCCTGATCTGTGAAGAGGATATTTTGCTTAATCGGGCAATTGGGGCGCATGGCCTGCAGTTGATAGATCGAATGCGTAATGAAAAGCTGCGTACTATTAATATATTGACGCATTGCAATGCAGGCTGGCTGGCTACTGTGGATTTTGGTACTGCGTTGGCGCCTGTTTATGCGGCACACAATGCTGGTGTAAGTGTACATGTCTGGGTCGATGAAACCAGGCCGCGTAATCAGGGAGCGAGCCTGACGGCTTGGGAGTTGGCTCAGCATGGCGTGCCATACACTGTAATCTGCGATAACGCCGGCGGCCATTTGATGCAGCAGGGGCAGGTGGATATGGTGATTGTAGGGGCAGATCGCGTAACGGCTACGGGAGATGTGTGCAATAAAATCGGTACCTACCTGAAAGCACTGGCAGCTGTTGACAGTGTGGCGTTTGGGCATCAGGTGCCGTTCTATGCTGCGGTGCCGTCACCCACGATTGACTGGAGTTTGCGTGATGGCGTCAGCCAGATTGAAATTGAGGAGCGTCATGCAGATGAGCTTGCCTGGATGAGTGGCAGGCTTGCCAGCGGCGAAATCGCAAGTGTGAATGTTTTGCCGCAAGGCGCTCGGGTAGCGAACCCGGCTTTTGATGTGACGCCGGCACGGCTGGTGACCGGCATTATTACCGAGCAGGGCGTTTTTGCCCCTGATCAGCTTCATATGATGCAGAGAACGCATTTGTAAGTGCTTTGAAAGGTGAGTTATGCAAGAGCAACGTCAGCAATTGCTGGATATCAGTCGGCAGCTATATAGCCTGGGTTTGAATCGTGGTACTTCCGGTAATGTCAGTGTGCGGGTGGATGGCGATAATGGTCAGCCCGGTTTTTTAATCACACCATCCGGGATGTCGGCAGAGCAGATGTCTGCGGATGACATGGTGTGGATGGATTTTTCCGCTAACTGTAGCGGCCGTCGTCAGCCTTCCAGCGAGTGGCGCTTTCATCTGGATATTTTGCAACATAGGCCAAAAATAAATGCTGTTATCCATACGCATAGCATGTATGCCACAACACTCAGTACGTTCAGGCGTGATATCCCGCCATTTCATTACATGATTGCGCTTGCCGGCGGCGATACAATACGTTGCGCACCTTATGCATTGTTTGGCAGTCAGTTGTTGTCAGACCATGCTTTGGCTGCCTTGTATGACCGTAAAGCTTGTTTGTTAGCGAATCATGGCATGATTGCAATTGGTGAGACCCTGGAAAAGACCTTGCGTATTACAGAGGAAGTCGAGACTTTATGCGAGCAATACCTGCATGCCCTACAGATCGGAGAGCCGCATCTCCTTACCCATGAGGAGATGCAGGAAGTGCAGGATAAATTCAAGGGTTACGGTGACTGGGCAACTAAGTCTTAAGCCATCTTAACTTTAATATCCGCCAGAATTTTACTTGCTCTTTTCATCTTCAGGTTTTGCTGTCATGAATAGGCGGATAAAAAACGCTGCCATGCATAGCACAAATACAATTACGCCCAAACTTAATAAACCTGTAAATGAGCTGAATAAATCTTTATACATAACTCAATCTCCCAAATAGAAACATTGTAAGTGTCAGGTTCAATTTTATTGGCCTTTCTCGAGAGTCGCTTGATTTATATCAACAAGAGCTTATGAATCTCAGCAGGTTATCAAATCCCTTAAGGCCAAAAGCCTAAAATTCAGCAAGATTAAAGAGTTTTTGTTTGTAGGCAATAGGGCTTTAAAGTAAAATAGACTCCCGTCTGCAACAAATAACTTAAAGCTCCTTTCCCATGACAAAATATGTATTCGTAACCGGCGGTGTTGTTTCCTCTCTTGGTAAAGGCATCTCTGCCGCCAGCCTTGGCGCAATTCTGGAATCACGTGGTATTAAAGTAACCATGTTGAAACTTGACCCCTATATTAACGTTGATCCTGGCACCATGAGCCCATTCCAGCACGGCGAAGTGTTCGTGACTGATGACGGTGCCGAGACTGACCTTGACTTGGGGCATTACGAACGTTTTATCAGCCAGCGCATGGCTAGACGTAACAGTTTCACCGCGGGCCAGATTTACGAGACAGTAATCAAGAAAG